>CAZFHF010000020.1:10074-19271 GCA_964518655.1 uncultured Bacteroidales bacterium
AAATTATAGTAGTATTGAAGCACGCAGTTATATAAGCGGCATAGGACAGCCCGGTGCAAAACTCTGCTGGGGTGAAACAGTTCAGCTTGTTGCTGATGGCGGGTTGTATTATACATGGTTCCCAAGTACATATCTGTCTGACTCAACAGTCCAGACGCCTTATTGTACACCGTTTTCAAATATCAAATACAGCGTTATTGTTAGCGGGGCTTCCTGTGAAGAACCCGATACGGCTGAAATCAATGTTTTTATCGGTGACTCACTGACGGCGGATTTCAGCTTGTCACACTTTTTTGGTTGTTCTCCCCTGGAAATCGGATTTGTTAATAAATCATTCAACAATAACTATAATTACTGGTATGTAGCAGATACTTTTTATACCTCGAATCCTAATCCTGATCCTATTTATCTGACCAATAATACTGATACTGCTCAGGATATCAAAATAATGTTAATTACCGTTGATCCTACAGGTATTTGCACAAAGAAGAAGGAAAGGACTGTTAGAGTATTTCCTGAGGTGAATGCCAGCTTTTTTGCCGATACAACTATCGGCTGTCCTCCACTTTCTATTTCCTTTACTGATAATTCCTCCGGCAATATTGATACTGTTAGCGGAACCGGCTATCTATGGGTCTTTGGAGATCTGGCGACAAGTAATGACAGAAATCCGGTGCACTTTTATGAGAATAAAACAACCTCCTCTGTTATTTATGACGTGGAGCTGATCACAACATCCCCTTTTGTTTGCAGAGATACTGCCAGAACCCAGATAACAATTCATCCGTATGTACAATCAGGCTTTGTCGTTGATTCGACAGTAAGCTGTTCTCCTTTGGATGTTGTCCTGGAAAATACTTCATTAGGCGGGGATACATATTTCTGGTCATTCTATGATATCACAGGAACCGTCCTTGACAGCAATTATACTACAAACTCGGATAATCCTATGACTTTTATCTATAATGACACCTCCCAGGCTGCTCCCGATACAATTTTTATCGGACTGGTAACAAGAAATGATGAAGGATGTTTTGATACTGCAACAACAAGAACATTAATAATATATCCTGAAGTCAATGCTTTATTCAATGTTGATGATAATGACATATGTGATTCAGTAAGTGTTTTGTTATCAAATAATTCGGTTGGCTTCGACCTTTTATATGAATGGGATTTCGGGGATGGTAATTCGCGATTTGATACTATTGGTAATCCCTTCAGTCATGTTTTCTACAACAGGAGCGCTGATGATACTGTTTACAGAGTAAGATTATCAGCTACTTCAGAGTACTTTTGCAGTGATACCATTAGCAGGTTTATAACTGTACATCCTTTTATTAAGGCCAATTTCGGACTTGAATTTGAAAGTCATTGTTCACCGCTTGATGCTGAAATGCCAAATATATCGCGGGGCGGAGACAGATTTGACTGGGACTTCGGGGATGGAACTGTTACGACCGTTTTTGCACCTGATACAATGTATCATCAATTTGAGAATAATTCAAATAATGATACTGTTTTTAATATTAAGTTGCTGGCTTCAAATGTCGAAGGCTGTAAAGACTCGATGATGAGATCAGTATCGCTTTTCCCAAGAGTTGTTGCAGCATATGATTTTGCTACGCCAAATGTCGGTTGTAACCCTCTCACCGTAGATTTTATGAATAATTCACAGGGTAAGGATCTGAGTTACCTTTGGGAGTTTGGTGACGGAACAAATTCAGATGATATTAGTCCGGTTAATAAAATATTTAATAATAATACATCGCATGACACTACATATTACGTGCAGCTAACAGCAACAAATCCAGATGGTTGCGATAGCAGTATAACCAGATCCGTACAGGTTTATTCCAGAGTGCAGGCAGGATTTACGATTAGTAAAATTGACAGTTGCTCGCCATTCCGTATACGAATTAAAAATAATTCCAAGGGAGGTATAACGGATTTTATATGGAAGTATACAGAAGATGATTCGATAGTATTAAATGACTTTTCAGATCCTGAAATACCAACATATATTAACCAGACTGCAGGTCCGCAGATTTTTGAAATTAGTCTGAGAACATTGAATTCCCATGGCTGTGAAGATGAGTATGTTGATACTGTTACGATATACCCGGAAATACATGCCGATTTTTCTCCTGATAACATACAGGGATGCCAGCCCTTAAATGTATCAGTTACCAATAATACAAATATCAAACCTAATACATCATTTTACTGGGATTTCGGTGACGGCACTTATTCGTATGCACAAAATCCGGCAAGCCATAATTATGTTAATCAGCAATCAACAAGTAAATTTTTCAATATTAAGTTGGAAGCAATAAGCCTGTATGACTGTTTTGATGATACAACAATTCAAATTGAGGTATATCCTTATATTATGGCAAAATTTACCATTGATAAGCCATTTATTTGTTCGGATGATATGTTTGAAATTGACAGAACTGATTCAAAAGGAGGCATTAATGAATATTGGTGGGATTTTAACAACGATGGTGTTGACGACTCAAATATCAGCCTGGAAACTTTTAATTATACATTTGCTAATACCGGCACATCGTCACGGAATGAGACCATAAGACTTACTGTCACAAACACACAGGGTTGTGAGAATTCCTATACAGAATCAATTGATGTGCATCCCAGGGTTGTGGCGAATTTTTCTGTTGATGACCTGCAGCCATGTTATCCTCATACTTCACAATTCACAAATTTGTCAAATAATATAGGGATAGTATCCACAAACTTTAACTGGGATTTTGGTGACGGTTCAAATTCCAGCGTTACCAATCCGCAACACAGGTATAATAACTTCAGCTATACTGATGACAGGCAATCCACGATAACTTTAACTGCAATTTCTGATTATGGGTGCGACAGTGCAGTATCCCAGGCTATAACGATTCATCCCAAACCAAAAGCTGAATTTGAGTTTGAGGATAAATCTGTTGATTGCCCGCCCTTTACACCTGTAATAAATAATCTGTCTGAAGGAACAAACCTGTCATATTCCTGGATACTGGAAAATGGATCAGTAGAAACAAGCTCGGAATATGAACCGATTAGTATTTTTAATAATGATGGAAATGTAATTCTTTCAAATGATATAACTTTAATTACCACTACTGAATTCAACTGTACTGATACTTCACAACTGATCCTGCAGGTTTATCCCGGAGTGGAAGTTGGCATATATGCCTCGCCTCAGCTGGATGGATGCAATCCGTTGACAGTTGATTTTGATGGATCTCACGGAGGCAACGCAACAAGCTTCATGTGGGATTTTGGGGATGATACCAGGAGCACTCTCGAAGATCCTCAACACAGGTTTGTAAATAATGGAACGGAAAATACAGAATTTGATGTCAGCTTCAGGGCAATATCATATTATGGTTGTGAAGATGATACATCTGCAACAGTAACTGTTTATCCCAGTCCATTGCCGGAATTCATACCTACCCCGGTATTTCAGGAGTATGATACACTTAATGATAACACAAGTGTTCAATTCACAAACCTTACAATGAATCAGGATAACTGGGATTATGAGTGGGATTTTGGGGATGACAATACAGGAGAAAATAGCGATTATACATTTACTCATGTATATGGCTTTCAATACTGGGGAGATCCTGCAAATAACTTTGCAATACCGGTATATTTATATGCCGGTAACAGGGATAATCCCGAATGTAACAGCAGTGTCTCACATGATATTTATATTATTCCACCAAAGCCACAGATATATATTGGTGATGATATGGCAGGATGTGTTCCTTTTGAAGTGAATTTTGATGCTACAGTAAAATATACAGATAACACATACGACTGGAATTTTGGTTTTGACAATGAAACATCTACTGAAGACCAGCCGGTATTTGTTTATACCGAACCGGGAATCTATATGGCCAGACTTGTTGTTAGCGGTCCGGGAGGAACAAACGTTGACTTCAAAGATATAACAGTTTATGCCTTACCTGAAGTTGATTTTACATTTGCTCCAAGCGAAGTGCTAAAGGAAAGCCAGAATGAGCCTTCTGAAGAAATTAAATTTTACAATAGTTCAAAACTGGGTGAAAATTATGAATGGTATTACAGGTATGAAACTGAGGACGAAAGAATTGAAAATCCTTTCTCGATCGAAAAAGAACCTATTATTACACTAAATGATACCGGACATTATTATGTGACCCTGATCGTTGAGACTGATCATGGATGCCGGGATTCTCTTATTCATCCAACAGCAATTTATGTTAAGGGAGTGAAAGAATTTGAGATGCCTGATTATTTCTATCTTAACCCTGAAAATATAGCAAGCGGAACATATACTAAAGGTTTGCCTGTAGACGGACTTTTCTACCCTAGATCACAGGGTGTTGAAAAATATCGGCTTGAGGTATATAACAGATGGGGAGAGATAATTTTCAGTACAAATAATATTTACGAAGGATGGAATGGTTGTATTGATAACGATGCAAGTCGCCCGGTAAAACAGGATGTATATGTTTGGAAAGTGAAAGCAACATTTACAAACGGACAGACGAAAATATATGCAGGGGATGTTACTGTGCTTATTACTCCTGAAAGGAAGACTCCGGAAAACTAACAACCAACCTGAAGAGTAAAATTTAATAGGTTATTTTCCCAACTCAAATATTAAGTTTTGATTAATTCTATATTGATTAGAAAGGATGCTAATTATAATATTATAGAAAGTTTAATTATTTTAAGGGTTACATAATTAACGGTATTGTTTATAATTAATTAAAAAATAATGAGTTAATCATAAGAAAATTTACCTAAATTTCAATGATTATGAATAAACCTATTAGTGTAATATTTCGTATCAGTTAATAAGGTAAGGTTAAGAACTTAAAATCATTGCTATCATCGATGAGAAAAGTGATTCTATTATATATCGTGTTTTTTATCTGTATATTTAAATCATATGCACAGGATCCACAGTTTTCTCAGTTTTATGCAAATCCCCTTTACCTGGCACCTTCATTTGCCGGGGCAGTTGAAGGAGAACGTTTTACTGCTAATTACAGGAATCAATGGGTTACTCTCGTCCCTTTCGTAACATACCATGTTGGATACGACAAGTTTTTTTCTGATTTTAATAGCGGAGTAGGAATTGTCGGCATGAAAGATGTTATAGGAAGAAGTGAATTAGGAACAACAAGGTTAAGTCTGTTATATTCATATGATTTTTTTATTATGCATACCTGGCATGTCAGGCCGGGAATAAGTTTTTCATATATCGAACATGGCATACACAATTATGACCTTAATAGCATATTTGATATTATGGGCCAGCCAAGCCAGGGCTCAATATATGATTTTGAGAAAGCAAGAAATATAGATGTAGGAACATCAGTAATTGCATATACTAAAAATCTTTGGTTTGGTACAACACTTGACCATATTATAAAACCTGACATTTCATTATCGACTTTAAAGGCTCCGCTTCCAATAAAATTTTCATTATATGGAGGAGTGGAACTGGTTAGAAAAGGAAAGCTTCTTAAACCCAAAGACGAAACCATGACTTTTGCGTTTTTATTTAAAAGTCAGAATTGGCAAAACCAGTTGGATTTAGGAATATACTGGCATAAAGTGCCTATTGTAATAGGTCTGTGGTACAGGGGAATACCGCCCTTTAACTCACAGCGGGGAGATGCATTTATCTTGCTTATGGGTTATAAGACAAGATATTTTAATATTGGCTATAGCTTCGATCTTACAATTTCCAACCTGATATCACACGCTTACGCCACTCACGAGGTTTCAATGAGTGTTAAGTTTCACCTTCCAAAGAGAAGGAAGAAACTTGAAAGTATTCCCTGTCCCGAGTTTTAAAGCCCAATGACAAAAAACTCCATAAACAGTATTAACAAATTTTAATATTAATACAAGATAATCTATATTTGTGGCTTATTCTGATCTCTAATAATAAAATACATAACTGAAGCCATGAAAAAAAATCTGCCACTTGTATTAACTGTAATATGCCTTGCTGCTATTGCATTCCTTTATGTTTTTATTTTTATAATTAGAACTGATAACATATCAGGAGCTGATCAGGCAGAAAATGATATAAGCGAAGCGCTTGATCTATCATCAAACTCTATAGTATATATAAATATCGATTCAGTTATAAATAACTATGACCTGTATTTTGATTTGAAGCAATCATTTGAAATAAAGTATAAAACTTCTGAAGCTGAACTGGCATCCAAAGAAAAAGCATATAAGAAGGAAGTTGAGGATTATCAGTATAAAATCCAGCGCGGACTGGTTACACGTTCTGATGCTCAGAAATTGGAACAGCAGTTGCTGGGGCAGCAGCAAAACCTTTTGGCATTACAGGAAAATTTAAGGCTTGAGCTGGCAGAGGAAGAACAGGTTATGCTTCGCCAGGTGCTGGATGCAATAACGGTTTATCTTGAGGAACTGCAATCAAAGTATGATTATCAGTTTGTCTTTGGTACTACTACTATTGGAGGTAATGTATTATATGCTGATAAGAAACTGGATATTACAAATGTCGTTATAAGCGGATTAAACGAGAAATATAAAAAGGAAAGAAATAAAAACAAATAATCCTTTATTAATGGGATTTGCTGACCAATATCTGGAGAAGCAAAATGATTTTAAATCTTATATCAACACCCGACCACATAAGGATCTTAATTATATAGTTGTCATCCCATGCTATAATGAGGATAAACTTATACGTTCACTGGAATCTTTGTATAATTGTTCCAGGCCCGAATCTCCGGTTGAAATAATTATAGTAATCAATTCGTCAGTAAACGCTGATAGAAAGGTAAAAGAACAGAACTTAAAAACCTGTAATGAGACAGAGGAGTGGATAAGCACACATTCATCCGGAGAATTCAGTTATCATATTATTTTTGTTCCTGAATTATCACCCAGGCATGCAGGTGCAGGTATGGCCAGAAAAATTGGCATGGATGAGGCAGTGGCAAGATTTAATTTGATTCAAAATAGTAACGGCCTTATATTATCCTTTGATGCAGATAGTATATGTGATATCAACTATTTTTGTGAAGTTGAAAGGTATTTTAAGAAATATGCTGATGCTAACGGGTGCACAATTTATTTTGAACATCCCCTGTCAGGAAATGAATTTTCGGTGGGCGTTTATAAAGCCGTTACACTGTATGAGCTGAACCTGAGATATTTTTTACAATCACTGAGGCTGGCCTCTTTCCCGTTTGCATACCATACCGTAGGATCATGTTTCGCTGTAAAAGCAGTAATATATGCCAAACAAGGGGGAATGAGCCGGAGGAAAGCCGGGGAGGATTTTTATTTTTTACATAAAGTTATTCCATTAGGTAATTTTTTTGAGCTGAATACTGCAAGGGTCATTCCTTCTCCCAGGCCTTCGGCAAGGGTGCCTTTTGGAACAGGACCGGTCATTAATAAGTTTATAACAGCAAAGGACTCAGGATTAATGACATATAATGATCAGGCTTTTAATGATTTGAGCAGGTTATTTAAAATATTTCCGATGCTTTTTAAAAAACAGAAATCCCGGATAGAAACGGAAATAAATCAATTGCCGGAACCGGTTCAGGTTTTTTTGAATAATAATAATGCTATACTAAAAATCGATGAGGCTAATAATAATAGCAATAACATTAATTCTTTTACCAAAAGACTTTTTAACTGGTTTAATGCATTCAGGATCATTAAGTTCCTTAACTTTTGTTCTGACCGGTATTATCCGAAGATTGATGTTATAGATGCGGCAAATATTGTATCAGGCAAACTTTCACTGACTGATACTTGTAATCTTAGTGATCTGAAATTACTTGAATTACTGCGGAACTATGAAAGAACTCATCCCTGTCTGCCATAGCCCTGAATCTATGCTTGGAGCTCAGGCAAGCAATAAGGCTTAGGCAGGGTAGTCAGCAGACTTGAACCAATGTATTTGATTAAATGAAATTATGGAGTATAAATAAATTTCAGAGTCTCAACCATTGTTGCAGTTTCTATGCTGATGAAGTATATACCTCCGGGTAATCCTATATTTTTAAGGCTGATAATACCGTTATTTTCAATTAATGTCTGATAAGTGAGTATCCCACCAACATTGTATAATTTGATATGCAGCTCCTGATAATTCTCTGCCGTTGATATGTTGATTGAGATATAGTCATTAGCAGGATTTGGATAAATATTTATTGCCCCTTTTGATACTACAGATGCAGGATTAATGCCTGATAATCCATCATCGTCTTTAAAAGGGGAGCCGTCAAGTCTTAATGAAGCTCTCCAGTAATAAGGATCGTTGGGATCAGATGTCGGATTGAATAATGAAGATACCATAGAGAATCCTTCACCATCAGCTCTTGTTGGCCATGGGCTGTCATCGTAATATGTAAAATTGATAATTTCTTCACCCAAAGCATTTGTCAGCAGAACTTGTTCAGTTGAATTAGCGAAGTTTCCCTGAAAATTGCCGGTTGGTACTTTCTTATATAATTCATAAAACCATGATGGATTAGAAACAATGACAAAGAAGTTCTGCGGCTCGAGAACGGCACCGTTTGGGAAAGTGTAGGATACTGCCGAATCCAGAATAAATCCTGATAAATCAAGTGATATCAACCCGGTGTTTTTAAATTCAATAAACTCAAATTTCTTGCCTGAAATTGTGTCAATTCCTTCAATAATATCCACCGGATGGTAATGAAGCTCCGTAACCTTCAGACTGGAATAGTCTTCGATAATTTCTGTTTCACCGGTTTTGAATCTTATTTGGGACGAAATGTCAATCTGACCTGTTAAAATTAATGATAAAGCGAAATTTGTAACAATAGTTATTAATAATAACCCGATAAGTTTTTTTATCACAGTAATACCTCCAATAAATTATATGAATTAAATGTATATCAAATAAACTTCTATTATACGCAATGTTATAAAATCTGTTGTTGTAAATACTGATTTTTATTTTTTCAGATAAGCTGTAAAAATAGTAAAAAAGGTAAGAATGCAAGTGTTAATTTTCATCTGCTATTATAAAAACATCTTCATTTTCCTTTTTCATGAAATATTTTTCTCTGGCAAACTTTTCCAGGTTTTCATCGTTCGTTTTTAATTCCTTAAGTTGTTGTCTGTCTTCTTCGATCTTCTTCAGTTAT
>CAZFHF010000021.1:0-9306 GCA_964518655.1 uncultured Bacteroidales bacterium
ATGGGCCTTTAACAATAAGCCTTCTTTCATTTGTAAGTAATTATTTGAAGTTGATCATTAATACAGATCAGGTTATAATGTCGCGATTATATAAAATATTTGTTGAGTTAACGCAAAATGTATCCTATTACTCAGCAGAAGTGAAAGAGGTCGAAAAAGGCATAAAATCCGGCATTGGCTGGTTTGTACTGTATGAGTATGATAAATATTTCATTTTTACTACCGGCAATCTTATAAAGAAGAAAGATGCCATTAAACTGACAAAAAACTGTACTGAGATAAATTCCTTAGATGAAGATAAACTGCGGGTATTAAAACGTCAAACAAGAGCACAGGCTAAGATAAGAGACATCGGAGCACATATAGGATTAATTCAAACAGGACTCTTAAGCTCGAATTCCCTGGATTTCAGAATATCTGAAATCAACAAGAAGCATTCATATTTTACAATATCAGTGAAATTAGATAAATAATTGATTAATATTTATTAAATTTATTATTCAGCAAAAATCAAAACTATGGAGAATATAGTAATTAAAGAAGTTCCGGATTCGCCGTATTACCCTGCGGTTAATTTTAATGCCGATAAAGGTATTTGTGAAATATCTGGTGAATCATATATGGAAGAAACATTTAAATTTTACTCTCCTCTTCTTGATTGGATTGTGAGATATACCAAAGAAGTTAAAAAACCGCTGACTTTTAATTTTAAACTCACTTACTTCAATACTAATTCTTCAAGGTTAATACTTGACATTTTAGATATATTAAAAAAATATCAGGACAATAATGGAGTAGTAACAGTTGTCTGGTATTATGATCCGGAAGATCCTGATATGATAGATGAGATTGAAGATTTTGAAATGGAGACAGGAATGAAGATTAATCTTGTTGAATTTGAGTAAGGATTGACAGCATTTTAATAAAACCGATTTTCTCGAATATCAGATAAAACAGATTCATAAACGGTTACTTGCCTTTTATAATATTTTTGCTGAATAATATTCCCTGTTCATTCTTGCTATATGTGAAATAGATATTTTTTTAGGGCATTCGGCCTCACATGCTCCAGTGTTTGTACAATTGCCAAATCCCAGTTCATCCATTTTTCTTATCATTTTATTAACCCTGTCTTTTGCTTCTATTCGTCCCTGGGGCAATAACGCAAACTGAGATATTTTGGCAGCCACAAATAACATTGCTGAAGCATTTTTACACGCTGCCACACAAGCTCCGCATCCGATACATATCGCAGCGTCAAAAGCAATATCTGCTTTTTCTTTAGCAACAGGCAGGGCGTGTGCATCAGGTGCAGAGCCAGCATTTGTTGAAATAAATCCGCCGGCTGTCTGAATTTTGTCAAAGGCACTACGGTCAACCATGAGGTCTTTAATAACCGGAAACGCCTTTGCTCTCCATGGCTCAACAATAATAGTCTGATTTTCCTTAAATACCCTCATTGAGAGATGACAGGTTGTAATTCCTTTTACGGGCCCATGTGGTTTACCATTAATATACATTCCGCATGCACCACAGATACCTTCACGGCAATCATGATCAAATGCAATAGGATCTTCCCCTTCATTAATAAGTTTCTTATTCAACGCATCAAGCATTTCAAGAAATGACATCTCCGGTGAAGCCCCGTCGAAATAATATGTTTTAAATTCGCCTTTTGATTTGGCGTCTTTCTGTCTCCATATTTTTAGTGTGACCTTCATATTATTATGTAGTTTAATGTTCTATTTATAGCTTCTTACTTTTACTTCGACAAATTCAAATTTCAGTTCTTCCCTGTGTAGCTTATGGGGGCTGTTTTCTCCGGTATATTCCCATGCTGCCACATAAGAGAAGTTTTTATCATCGCGCTTTGCTTCTCCATCCTCGGTGCGGCTTTCTTCTCTGAAATGAGCACCGCAGGACTCGGTCCTGTTAAGTGCATCAGTGATCATAAGACTGGCCAGCTCAATATAATCTGCTACTCTGCCTGCTTTTTCCAATTCCTGGTTCAAGTCATTTAATTTACCCGGGATTTTAAGATCTTTCCAGAACTCTTCCTTTAGTTCTTTAACCATTGCCGCAGCTTTTTTCAGGCCTTCACCGTTCCTGGACATGCCACAGTAATTCCACATGATTTCACCCAGGCTCCTGTGAAAAGAGCTGGCAGTTTGTTTTCCATTAACAGATATCATTTTGTTTAGCCTGTCAATAACATTTTTTTCAGCTTTGTCGAATTCCTGTTGGGTTGTAGAAATCCTTGGCGTTTTGATATCATCAGCAAGATAATTACTTATAGTGTATGGGAGAATAAAATAACCATCGCCCGCAGCCTGCATCAGGGAGCTTGCTCCAAGGCGGTTAGCTCCATGGTCGGAAAAGTTGCATTCACCAATGGCAAATAATCCAGGAATAGTGGTGGACAGATTGTAGTCAACCCATAATCCCCCCATAGTATAATGCCCGGCAGGATAGATGCGCATAGGTTCTTTATAAGGGTCTAGACCTGTTATGGTCTTATACATATCAAAAAGATTTCCATACTTGGTTTCTATTGCCTGCTTTCCCTGTTTTTTAATAGCATCACCAAAATCAAGATTCACTGCAAGTCCTGTACTCCCTACCCCGTATCCTGCGTCACAACGTTCTTTTGCAGCTCTTGAGGCAACATCCCGTGGCACGAGATTACCGAATGCAGGATACCTTCTTTCAAGATAATAATCACGTTCTTCCTCAGGTATATCATTTGGAGGCCTTTTATCTTCTTTCTGCTTTGGCACCCATATACGTCCGTCATTTCTTAAGGATTCAGACATAAGGGTAAGTTTCGACTGATAGTCATTTAATTGCGGGATGCATGTCGGGTGTATCTGCACAAAACTGGGATTTGCAAACAACGCCCCTTTTCTATGCGCTTTCCATGCTGCCGAAGGATTGGAGTTTACTGCAAGTGTGGAAAGGTAATAGATAGTGCCGTAGCCCCCTGTTGCCAAAACAACCGCATGGGCTCCATGCCTTTCGATCTCGCCGGTGATAAGGTTGCGGGCAATAAGACCTCTTGCTTTGCCGTCAATAACTACAAGGTCAAGCATCTCCCTTTTTGGATACATAGTTACAGTGCCTTTATTTATCTGCCTGCTTAGAGATGAATAGGCTCCTAACAGGCATTGCTGTCCGGTTTGCCCTTTGGCATAAAACGTTCTGGAGACCTGCACACCACCAAAGGAACGGTTATCTAAATTACCGCCATAGTCCCTGGCAAAAGGAACGCCGATAGATGTAAAATGATCAATAACATTATTGCTTACTTCTGCAGCCCTGTAAACATTTGCTTCCCTGGCGCGATAATCACCGCCTTTGATCATATCATAAAACAACCGGTAAACGCTGTCTCCATCGTTTTTATAATTTTTTGCTGCATTTATCCCTCCCTGAGCAGCAACCGAGTGAGCTCTCCTTGGAGTGTCCTGGTAACAGAAGTTTTTAACATTATAACCCAGCTCACCAAGAGCAGAAGCAGCACTGGCGCCCGAAAGCCCGGTACCTACAACTATTATCTCAAGCTTCTTCTTGTTTGCAGGATTTACCAGCAAGGCATTATCCTTATATTTGCTCCATTTTTCAGCCAGAGGCCCGTCAGGTATTTTAGCGTCCAATTTCATCATAACCTGTGATTATTTAAATTTCTATTTTAAAAAATATATGTAAACCGGAATTGAAATAAAACCAAATGTGATAACAACAGTATATATTACTCCAATAGCTTTTATTACCGGAGTGTAATATTTATGATTTATTCCCAGTGTTTGAAAAGCAGACTGAAAACCATGGTAAAGATGAAATCCCAGAAAAAGCAATGCCAGGAGATAGACAATCACTACCCATCCAATCTGAAACCTTTGAATTACAAGCAAACCGAGATCATGGTATTCTTTACGGTTATAGATCACATTTTCAACATCACCTGTAAATTTTGATTTTATATAAAAGTCAAGCAGGTGGAGAATAAGAAATACTCCAATTATCAGTGCCGTATGAATCATGAATCTTGAAAAAAAAGAGGTTTCCGAGTAACCGGCTACCTTGTACCTTTTTGGCCGGGCAAGCCAATTCTGAATCTGCAGAATAAGCCCGTATATGATATGCAGAAAGATGCCGGCAAACAATATTAGCTCAATGATTTTAATAGCAATATTTGAACTCATGAAATTAGCGGCAATATTAAAAACTTTTCGTGATTCAAATATTATTAATGTAAGATTTATACCAAGATGAACCGGAAGGAAAACTATTAAAAACAATCCAGCAAGTGACATAATAAGTTTTTTACCTATTGATGATCCAAAAATGTTGCTCATAGGAACTTTTTTTAACAGATGTTATTTAATTTTAAGGAGAATTTACTTTAGAAATGTAAAATAATAATTTATCCCGATTATTCCTATTAACAATGATAAATTTTAATTTTAATTATTCTGGAAATATAATTTACCATGAGAGATTTAAAGATTAATCCCGGGCTTTTTATAAAAAACCGGGAAAAGCTTATAAGAAGAATAGATAATAATTCAATAGCAATTGTTCACTCCAATGATCAAATGCCGCGTAGCGGAGACCAATATTTTCCTTTCAGACAAAATTCAGATTTGTTTTATTTAACAGGCATTAACCAGGAACAGACTACATTAATTCTATGTCCGGGGCAATATGACAAGGATCTGCGGGAAATACTCTTTATCCGGAAGAGTAATAAAAAACTGGAAATATGGGAAGGAAAAAAGCTTTCTATGGATGCTGCCACAGCAATATCGGGAATAAAGACCATAAAGTGGGCTGATGAATTCGATACTATTCTGGATAGCCTTATTCCCCTTATACAGCATGTTTATATTAACTTATCAGAATACCCTAAGTTTAATCCGGAAGTAAAACAAAGGAATTTGAGATTTGCCAATGAATTAAAAGAAAAATATCCCCTTCATTCATATAGGAGACTTACTCCTGTTCTTACTGAATTAAGGTTGATTAAAGAAAAGGAAGAGATAGATTTAATAAAAACTGCTTGCAGTATAACGAAAGAAGCATTTATCAGGACTCTTAAGTTTGTTAAACCGGGAATTATGGAGTATGAGGCTGAGGCTGAAATCTGTCATGAATATATAATCAGAGGTGCCAATGATTATGCATTTCAACCTATTATTGCTTCGGGAAGTAATGCCTGCGTGCTCCATTATATCGAGAATAATAAAAAGTGCATGGAAGGGGATCTATTATTAATGGATTTCGGAGCAGAATATGCTAATTATGCCTCTGATTGCTCAAGAACAATACCGATAAACGGTAAATATACTAAAAGACAGAAAGAATTATATGAGGCCACCCTGAGAGTGTTTAAATATGCCAGGAATCTCATGAAACCGGGAACAACAATAAATAAACTGCATAAAAAAGTATGTGACTTCTGGGAAGAAGAGCATATAAAACTAAGGTTATATACAAAGAATGAGGTTGGAAAGCAGGATAAAAAGGAGCCTTTATGGGCAAAGTATTATTTGCATGGAACATCTCACTTTATGGGCCTGGATGTTCATGACGTCGGGAGCAAAGATGTGGTGCTCAGGCCAGGTATGATTTTAACGTGTGAACCAGGGATATATGTATTTGAAGAAAATACAGGAATAAGACTTGAAAATGATATACTTATTACAGAGAAAGGAAATGTTGATCTAATGGAAGATATACCAATTGATGCACAGGAGATTGAAGAATTAATGAACACCAAAGGCTGAAAAAGTATGTTTGATAGAATTAATTTTAAAAACTCAAGTATCAGGTATAAATGTGAAGGTTCAGGGACGGCAGTTGTGTTGCTCCACGGATATCTGGAATCTTTGAATATATGGGATAAATTTTCAAAAAAGCTGTCGGAAAAATTCAGAGTTATAAGTATTGACCTGCCTGGTCACGGGCAATCAGGTATTTTAGCTGATATTCATACTATGGAATTAATGGCTGGTGCTGTTGAATCGGTATTAAATAATTTAAATGTTGATAAATGCGTACTAATCGGGCATTCTTTAGGAGGATATGTAACGCTGGCTTTTGCAGTATCATATCCTGAGCGGCTTTACGGGTATTCGTTGTTTCATTCAACTCCCTTCCCGGATACTGATGAAAAAAAGCAGGACAGAAACAGGGAAGCAGAGCTGATAAACCAGGGGAAGAAGGATTTGATTTTTAAGACCAATGTACCTAAGGCTTTTGCGGATGATAATCTTGAAATACTGAAAAGTGAGGTTGACAGAGCAATAAAAATTGCATATGACACACCGGAGAAAGGTATAAAAGCTATACTTGAAGGGATGAAAATCAGATTTGACAGACATGAAGAACTAATGAACAGTAAAATACCGGTTATGGTAATCTTAGGGGAAAAAGATAATTATATAACATTTGATATTGTTAAAGACAGGATTACACTTAACGATAAAGGAGAAATATTTGTATTGCATAATTCGGGACATATGGGATTTATTGAAGAACCTGAAAAATCTTTGATGGCAGTAACATCATTTGTATATAAATGCATTATATAGCAAATGGTTTCCTTGTAGAGTCCCTGATTACCAGAGCTGATTCCAGCACAGTTGTCTCTGAGATATTAATTTCAGTATTGCCTGATATCATATCCAAAATCTTTTCCGTTGCCTGCATTCCCATTAAATATGCTGGCTGACTAACAGTTGTCAGTGCCGGTTCGAGAAATGAAGAAAAGGGATCATCATTAAATCCAACAACAGAAATATCTTCAGGGATTTTCAATCCGGATTCCTTAATTACTTTTATTGCTGCCATAGCAACTGTATCATCACTTCCAATTATTGCATCAGGTAATTCAGACAGTTTTAATAAGTTCTTTGCTGCTTCAATAGATGTACTTATTCCCAGGTTTCCGTGGATTACCAGATCTCTTTCAAGAGGCAAACGATGTTTTTTTAGAGTAGCCAGGTATGCTTCATACCTTTGTCTGCCCACTGATAATGGTTCGAGACTGGCAATTAAGGCGATACGCCGGCAACCGGTTGATATAAGATGATCAATAACCTCAAATGTTGCCCGGTAATTATCTGTAACAACCATAGATGTTTTAAGTCCTACACACTTTCTGTCAATAATTACAAGGGGAAAGTTATCATCAATAAGCCTGGTATAATGCGAAAAATCTACCGTTTCCTGGGCAGGACAGGTGATAATGCCATCAACTCTCGATAATAATAACTCATCCAGAGCCTGCAGCTCATTTTTATATTTGTCATTGGAATAACAGGTAAGAATCCTGTAATTGTGGTCAGATAAAATTCTGTCAATACCGCGAAGAATTGTTGAATAATAATAACTCTCAATATCAGGTATTATAACTCCAATAAAATTGGTCTTGTTCTTTAACAAGCCCATTGCCAAAGGATTTGGCTTATAATTCCATTTCTCCGCTAGTTCAAGTACTGCTTTTCTTGTTTCAGGATTTAATTCACCAACATTACGAATAGCCCTCGATACAGTAGATATAGAAAGATTAAGTTCTTTGGCTATATCTTTTAACGAAACATGACTCTTTTTCACAGGACCATGATTAATAATTATTGTATAAATATAGAAATTCTATTACATAAGTCTATTATGATGCTGATTCAATTTAACATATAGTTTTATCAATATCATAGCTGTTTATATTTAGAATCAATATAAATTACAGTATTTTATGTAGCATTTCAAAAAAAAAGAACTGGCAAACCTTACCGCAAACCTTTGCACATGAAAAATGTAAAAATTCACGGCAGATCCTTATTTAACAGGCTTTTCGGAAAGCATTATTTTGTAACTTTAGCATTTTTAATAAGTATAACTGATACAAGTTTTACTGCTTTTTTGCAGGCTTTAGTTAATAATTACTTAATCTATTTATTATGGAAGGATTATTAGAGAAAATTGCATATTGTGTTGAATATGGAAAAATAAATAAGAATGCTCCTTATCCCCCGGATTTAAAAGATCAGGATGGGGCTGACGAACTGACCCGCCAGGCAATAGATGAGGGTTTAGGCGCTGATGATATATTGACAAAAGGGCTGGTTAAGGGAATGGAAAAAATAGGAGTTAAGTTCCGTGATAATAAGGTATTTGTTCCCCAGGTTCTTATGTCAGCGAAAGCAATGAGTACTGCCATGGAACACCTGAAACCATTTTTCCAGTCGGGGGATGTTAAACGTAAAGGTACATTCATGATTGGCACGGTAGCCGGAGATTTACATGATATTGGCAAAAACCTGGTTTCAATGATGATTGAAGGGAATGGCTGGGAAGTAATTGATCTTGGCACTGATGTGAAAACAGAAAGATTTATTGACGCCATTAAAACTCATTCAATTGACTACGTGGGTCTTTCAGCGTTGCTGACTACCACTATGGTTAATATGGAAAAGACTGTCAGGGAGATTAAAGCTGAAATACCGGGCATTACAATTCTCATTGGAGGAGCTCCTGTAAATGAAGATTTCAGGGGGCAGATTGGAGCAGATTTTTATTCTCCGGATCCCCAGGGGGCAGTGGAATACTTGAATAAACAGGTTTCTTAAAGTAAATAGCAAAAAAGAATAAATATTATATCTGGAATTGAGCTTTATGATAAAAATCGAGAGGGATGTATTTAAAAATATGACAGCATTTAGTGTAAAAAAATGGATTTCAAAAATTACTGAATCAGAGAACAGGTTTGCAATGCCTGTTATGACATACCCGGGTGTTAGTTTTACAGGTAAAAAAATCCAGGATATTGTTATGAATGGAAAGGAACAATATGAATGCATCAAAACGTTGTCAGAGAAGTATCCATCAATAGCAGCCATGACATCTATGGACCTGTCTGTTGAAGCAGAAGCTTTTGGTGCTAAAATAGAATATAATGATAATGAAATCCCTACCATTAAAGACAGATTTTTATTTGATTCTACGATGATTCAGCAATTGAAAATCCCTGAAATTGGCACTGCAAGAACATCCGAATATCTAACAGCAGTGAAAATGGCCAGTCAGGGGATTAATGATAAGCCTGTATTTGGCGGCATGATTGGACCATATTCATTGGCAGGTAGATTGTTTGACATCTCGGAAATGATGGTATATATCCTTATTGATCCTGAAAGTTCGCATCAGCTGTTATCAAAGTGCACTGCCTTCCTTAAAGAATATGCACTGATGTTTAAAAAGCAAGGTGCAGATGGTATTATAATTGCTGAACCTGCAGCAGGATTA
>CAZFHF010000021.1:9316-18989 GCA_964518655.1 uncultured Bacteroidales bacterium
AAATATGTGCGAGGAGTTTTCATCATATTATATAAGGGAAATTGTGGAAGCAACCCAGGATGACGGTTTTATGGTTATCCTTCACAATTGCGGTAATACTGTTGATCTTGTCGGATCAATGGTATTAACAGGAGCTATGGGATTACATTTCGGAAACGTTATTGACATGGCTGATGTATTACCTAACATACCTGTTCACAGATTAGCATTTGGTAATATTGATCCGGTGAGTGTAATAAAAAACGGTACTCCTGATAAGATAAAATCTGCTGTTACTTCAATTTTGAATAAAACAGCCGGGTACAGGAATTTTGTGCTTTCATCCGGATGTGATATACCTCATGGTACACCTTCAGAAAATATTGATGCCTTATTCCGGGCTTTGGAAGAATATAATATGAAATTAGGATAGGAAAATATTATATATATTAATTATAATTATGTTTCCCGGATTTTTGAAAGTAATAAATATTTCTTGCAGATGAGGAAGTATAAATTTGATTTTCATGATCTGAAAATATCAGCCACTCAAATTGAGAAAGCCATGGGTTATAAGTCCGGCAATTCTCCTGATCCCTTTCCTGAAATAATACGGGAAGTACTTTATGTTGCTGTTAAATACTGTCTTATTCAGGGAGGTTATGTTATAGAGGAAAACATCATCTTTGATACACAAAACTCAATAATGAGAATCAACGCTGAAGGCTTTATTATCAGGAAGATTGTTTATAGCCAGATAAAAAAATCAGAAAAAGTCGCCTTATTCTTATGTACTGCCGGTCCTGATATAGGAGAATGGTCAAAGAAGCTTATGGCAGGCGGGGAAATGATGAAAGGATATGTTGTTGATGTTGTTGGCTCTGAAGCAGTGGAAACAGCTATGGATAAAATTCAGAGTTTACTAAGTGAAGAAATGAAACAACAAGGACTTAATATAACAAACAGGTACAGTCCGGGTTATTGCGGATGGAATGTTTCTGAACAGCAGAAATTGTTTAAATTTTTTCCTGAGAATTTTTGTGGAGTAGGATTATCCGATACTTCACTTATGTACCCGGTTAAATCAGTAAGTGGAATAATTGGAATAGGAAAGGAAGTTAAAATGAATAATTATCCTTGCAAGATATGTGATGATAAAGACTGTATCTACAGAGGTAAAAGGTAATTACAGGGAATATATCACTTCACTTTTATGGTAATATCAATATTCAATTCACTCTGACTGCCAGAACACAGGTATTTTTGAACTTATATACTTTACCCTTCAGATCAAATACTTCGGCATAAATTAGATATATTCCTGCACCTGCCCTTCTGTTGCTTTCATTGATGCCATCCCATGTAAATGCTCCTCTCGCGCCCAGAAGAGTGTTTTTAACCAGACGTCTGACAATGCGCCCTTTAGAATCAAAAATTGTGATATTTGCTATATATCCGGGATCATTGAAATTATAAAGTATACTTACAAAGTCGTTATAACCATCATTATCAGGTGAGAATACCTCAGGTTCTATGATCAATTCTGTATTGCCGGTCTCAGAATTAGAATACTGGGAATTTCTTTGTCCGGGAGTAGCAAATCCGCAATCCTCGGAGGCAGAGTGCCAGTTATTTGGATCGTTAGTAGGCCATTCGGAACTTATTCTTTCCAGCGAAATCCCCTGGGTTGAGTTAAGTAGTTTAAAATGCATGTCATCAGTATAATGCAATTCATCAATTATGTTCATTTGATTACCGGCAAGAGCAATTACTCCCTCATCATCGGGTAAAGAAGGAAGTGCATTCAGTTCAAAACAGCAACCGGTATTGGTAAAGTTATATCGTTGCATTATATAATTACAATTGGTGGTAAGAAGTATATAATGCCCCGGGAAGAAAAGATAGTGTTCTTTTATAATGGGGTAACATGACTTGAATTCACTGGAGTAAGGATTACGGGATGCAATATTGAAATAACGTATATCTATGGTTTTATCTGAGCGGTTATAAATTTCTACGAAATCTCCTCCATTATCATAGGGATTGAACAGTACTTCATTAACTATAATATCAAGGCTATCTGCTAATTCAGGTTTGGCAAATAATGCTTTTGTATTATTTTTCATGATATTGCCGGCACAATCAGTTATACGTCCCCATACGTTTAGAGTATATAAAACCTTGGACTGCAATGATTTTTCAAATGAGAGTTTTACAGACGAAAAATCTGGCGAAACAGGGATAATGCTAACCGGATTTCCCAGATTATGATCAGCTTTATATTTGCCTTCAGCAACCAGAGAAAGACTGTCCAGAGGTTCATTAAAATAAATTTGAATTTCTGAATCATCTGATACTGCTGCTCTTTCAAGTAAGGGACTTGTATTGTCGGGATTATAAGCTGCAACAGAATTTATTTTTCCCGGGGTTCCTCCTTTGTAGCCAGTTGATTCAGACCAGTTATCTTTGTTTCCGCAGGGATTATTAACATCTATCATCTCCAGTGACCATCCTCCTTCAGCTTTATAATCTGTAATGTACCATTTATCAGAGTAATTAATAGAATGAATTATTCTATTTCTATTGTTCCTGAGAATGATGATCTGTCCTGTATTTTGTAATACAGGAAATTTATTAATAGCCATAACGGTACCATATTTTTCAAAATCACGGGCATTGTCAGTTCCTGTTAAGATTAAATAATCTCCTGGCATGATAACTGAAGAAGGAAGATTTACCGCTTTATTGCCAGCACTAATCTTCCAGCCGGAAAGGTCAATAATATTGTCACTGCTATTGTACAGTTCAATATATTCTGCTTCCGGCAATAAGACTGATGGTACAGGATCCGCCATTATTTCTGTGATGATAATATTAAAGGATTCGGCATTAAATTGTAATGATTTTAATTCATCATCGTCTTTAATAATGCTATTTGATTTATTGGAACATAGTCCGGAAATTTTATAACAGTTAAAATCAGATATCTGATATGTTACGCAGGATATAAATATTGAAAATAATAATATAAAATTTTTCATTAATAAATTTTTATTGCCAATTTTGTAATGATTAATATATATTTTTGTGCCTATTACTGCAAGAGGATATTAAATGAGTGGTAAATGATAGTATTGAACGGAAATACAATGAATACTCCTGATAAATGCACAAAGACTAAACTTTTTTAGTTTAGCCTCTGGCGGATTCATTAATTTATTGCATTTAATACTTGAGGTTATAAATACTGCTTTTTCAATATCCTTTTTATTTTATATTAATATGTAATTTTAAATAAAATGAAAGTAGCAATTGTTGGCGTAAGCGGGGCTGTGGGACAGGAGTTCCTGAAAGTCCTTGAACAGAGAAATTTTCCCCTTGACGAATTAGTATTATTCGGTTCTGCACGTAGTGCTGGTAAGCAATATACATTTAAAGGGAAAAGCCTTAAAGTTAAGGAGCTTAAGCATAATGATGATTTCAAGGGTATTGATATTGCTCTTGCATCTGCCGGTGCAGCGACTTCAAAAGAGTTTGCATCAACAATTACAAAGTACGGCGCAGTAATGATTGATAATTCAAGTGCTTTTCGTATGGATGATGATGTTCCTCTTGTTGTACCTGAAGTAAATGCAGATGATTGCAGGAACATTCCAAGAAAAATAATAGCAAATCCTAATTGCTCAACTATACAGATGGTGGTTGCTTTAAAGGTTATTGAAGATTTGTCTCATATAACGAAGGTTCATATGGCAACTTACCAGTCGGCAAGCGGTGCAGGGGCAACAGCTATGCGTGAGCTTGAAGAACAAACACGGCAAATAGCAAAAGGAGAAAAACCGGTTGTGGAAAAATTTCCCTATCAGCTGGCAATGAATGTTATACCCCAGGTTGATATTTTTCTTGACAATGATTATTCAAAGGAGGAAATGAAAGCACATCATGAAACAAGGAAGATCATGCACTCGGATGTTCAGGTGAGCACTACTTGTGTACGGGTACCTGTTTTAAGGGCACATTCCGAAGCCATATGGTGTGAAACGGAGAATGAATTATCTGTTGAGGAAGTGAGGGATGCATTTAAAAAAGCTGAAGGGATAATACTTGAAGATGATCCTGCAAATGCCGGATACCCGATGCCTTTATTTGTATCAGGCAAGGATGAGGTGTTTGTAGGACGAATCAGAAAAGACATAACAAATCCCAAAGGAATTCTCCTGTGGGTAGTTGCGGATCAGATTAAAAAAGGGGCAGCGCTTAATGCGGTCCAGATCGCTGAATATTTGATAGCTGAAGGATTAGTCTGATTTATTATAAATCAAAGCCGATATCACGCCTGTAATGTTTGTTTTCAAACGTAATGATATCGGCATTTTTATAACAGGCATTCAGGGCATCCCTGTATGTTTTTCCGTAAGAGCTTATGGAAATGACCCTTCCTCCGCTTGTTACAACTTTATCGTTTATTAACTGTGTTCCTGCATGAAAAATTATACTGTCAGAGATATTGTTAAGATTAGATATCTCCTTGCCTTTTTCATAATGACCGGGATACCCTCCTGAGACCAGCATAACAGTGGCTACTGACCGCTCATCAATACCAAAGTCTTTTTCTGACAGGTTGTTACTTGCAACTCCCTCAAACAGATCCAGCAGATCACAATTCAGGCGCGGAATTATTACTTCAGCTTCAGGATCACCCATTCTAACATTATATTCAACTACATAGGGATCGCCGTCACTGTTCATTAATCCAAAGTAAAGGAATCCCTTATATGGTATCTTCTCATTGCGCAGTCCTATAATTGTTGGTTTAATAACCTGCTCTTCAACTTTATTTATGAACTGCTCATCGGCAAATGGCACGGGCGATACTGCACCCATACCGCCGGTATTCAGACCGGTGTCACCCTCTCCAATCCGCTTGTAGTCTTTTGCTGCAGGAAGGATTTTATATGATTTACCATCTGTTAAGGCAAAAACAGATATTTCAATTCCTTTAAGGTATTCCTCAATGACAACCGTCTTGCTTGCATCTCCAAATTTGCCCTCCAGCATCAGTTTCAACTCTGCTTCAGCCTTTTTTATATCATTCAGAATAATGACACCTTTGCCCGCTGCAAGTCCGTCAGCTTTTAATACGTAAGGGGGAGATACTTCGGAAAGGTAATTTAATCCTTCTTTAATATTATTTCTTGTTACGCTTTTAAAGCCGGCAGTTGGGATATTATTACGAGCCATAAACTCATTGGCAAATTTTTTACTGCCTTCAAGCATAGCACCATTTTTTTGTGGTCCTATTACCGGAATGTTTGCCAGTTCCTTTTCTTCCAGGAAGTAATCATGTATACCCTTTACCAGAGGATCTTCAGGTCCGACTACAACCATATTGATATTATTTTCCACAGCAAACGCACCCAGTGCTTTAAAATCATCAGCTTTAATGTTAATATTTTGACCGGTGAGGGCTGTTCCTGCATTTCCCGGGGCAATATATAACTTATCAAGTTTCCTGCTTTGCGCTATTTTCCATGCAAGTGTATGTTCCCGGCCTCCGGAGCCAATTAGTAATACGTTCATATTTTCTCAGGATATTTAATATTAAAACTTGAAGGGTTGAATTTAAAAGTTTTATTTTCAAATTCAATAAAAAATCAGAGTTTATGAAGAAAGGGATACCTATTTAATAAAATTATCAAAAGAGTATGAAATAAACACTTCATGTGAACCGCTACTGTATGCTCTTATATCTGATACGGTAAGGTCCAGCGAATAACCTATCCTGAACCTTTCGGTTTGATATCCTACCATAACAACCACTGCATCAGAAGTCCTGTAGGATACTCCAAGGGATACCATATTTTGATATGTAAGCATAGCATTTATATCTGCCTGAAATAATCCAATTTCAATGATTTTGACAAGCATTGACGGTTCAATTTTAAAATCCCTGTTTATCTGGTACTTATAACCGCCATGCAGAAAATAGTGCCTTACTCTTTTTTGTTCAAGGATATCAGATTCAAGCTTAATGTTTCTTTGAATGAGCTGAGGTATTGCCAGTCCGACATAATAAGTTTTACCGTACAAATATGTACCGAATGAACCGTCAGGGACTATCATTTTCTCTGTTCCCAGGAATACCTCATCATCCTCTTCTTCAACATCCATCCCTGATTTATCGAGAAAATACTGGTATATCTGAAATGATAGTCCGAATGCAAGCTTTGATTCTATATTGTCCAGGGATAAATGGTATGCATAGGCAGCTTCAAAGCCAGTTTTTCTTTCAGGGCCGGCAGAATAATTGAATATTTTTGCTCCGACGCCCATGGCTTCGTAAACTTCCATGTGGCTTGAGAGTGTCTGTAATGATGGAGATCCTTTAATCCCTGCCCAGAGCTTTCTGTATGAAAAGGATAAATTTAAAAATTCATTGCATCCTGCAACAGCAGGATTAATATCAAAATGATTTAGCATATACTGGCTTTGCTGGGTAAGCTGTTGCCCTGAAACCTCTACTGCAAAGAATATTAGTAATATTTTAAGAGTATATAATTTTATATTCATTTTAAATATTTTATTTAACAATATTAACTGTTCCGGTATAAGCTTTGGTTCCATCACCAAGATCAATAATATAATAGTATGTGCCGGCAGGCAGATTTTTTCCGTCATGTTTACCGTCCCATGGTTCAGGGTATCCTGTTGAGCTGAATACCAGTTTACCCCATGTATTATATATTTTAACCTCACACTCAGGGAATGAATCAATATTTCCTATATTCCAGACCTCGTTTTTACCGTCGGCATTAGGAGAAAAAGCATCATAAATAGTAACAGGCAGGATCTCGGTTCCGGGTATTGTATCAATCAGTATTATTGTATCAGCGGTACAGTTATTGTCATCGATAACAATAACGGGATGTTCTCCTTCGGCAAGGCCCGGGAAAAATCCCGCAGATACATAACTTCCTCCATCCACCGAGTATTCATAAGGGGGTGTTCCGCCGGTAGCTTCTATCTGCAGGGTATCATTGCTTACTGCCGGGTCAATCAGTATTTTATCAGGCTGGGTAATAGTAAAATCAGCGGAATCGGTACATTCATTTGCATCCCGCACCCATAACCTGTGGTCTGCTGCCGGGAGGTTTTCAAATACAGGACTGAGATTCCAGATGACTTTGTTGTCTGAATACTCATAGCCGGGGGTTCCGCCTGAGGCATTAACCTGGATCTGGCCTGTGCTGTCGCCGTAGCATAAAACATCCTCATGTGAAGAGGCAATTTCCTGAAAATTGATATCTGAAGCCTGGGTTATTGATATTAGCATTGAATCGTAGCATTCATTTGTGTCTCTGACCCATATGTTGTAATCGGACGCAACCAGGTTTTCAAATTCCGGATTAGTATCCCAGGTGAGCTTATCCGCAGAATACTCGTAACCGGGGGTACCTCCTGATGTTGTTACTTCCAGATGTCCGGTATTGCCTCCAAAGCATAATACATTCTGGTGGGATGCCATAACCTCCTGAAGATTGACTTCAGTTGGCTGGGTTATTGATACTAGTACGGAGTCACGGCAAAACAAATTATCACGTACCTTTACATAATAGCTGCCTGATGAAAGTTCCGTAAAGAGTGTTTCAGTATTCCAGTCAATGTTGTTTAATGAATACTCATAACTGCCCCATCCTCCCTCTGCTGATACTGCCAGTTCCCCTGTGCTGTAGCCAAAGCACAGGTTATCTTCGTGATAGGCAGGATCTTCTGTAACATTCAATGCTGTTGCAGGCTCTTTGATCTGAATTGTTGCTTCTGCAGGCGGACAGCCATAGAAATCAGTTACAGTAACAGAGTAATAACCTCCGAATGCTGATGACAATCCCGTGATATAATTCGTATCAAGAGGAACCCTGTCCCAGTCGTATGTATAAGGCAGTGTACCTCCTGCCGGAGTAACAAGGATCGAACCGTCGGATAATCCCTTACAGGAGATATGGGTTGTATCAACCTGGGCAATTGATATTGGATCCGGGTCTGTCAGCTCAGAACCGGCTGTATTCTGACAGTAGTTATCATCTGTAACCGTTACTGTATAAATATTTGCATCCAATCCTGAGGCAATCTGAGTAGTCTGGTTACCAGGATCATCCCATAAAAAATCAATAGTACCTGTACCTCCTGTAACATTGGCTCTTAAAATTCCGTTGGTGTAACCATTACATCGTATTTCCTGTAATATCGTAATGTTGACAGTTAACTGTGCAGGTTCTTCCAGCAGCACCGAATCAATAGTCTGGCAACCATTCTTGTCAGTGACAGTTACCCTGTAGTATTCATCACTTCCCGGGATATTACTTAAATCTTCGGATGTCTGGCCTGATGACCAGGTATAACTATATACAGGTTTACCGCCAGAAACGGTAAGATTTATACTACCATTTGCATCACCGTAACATAAGGGGGGTGTAGAATCAATCTGCGTAGTTAATAATGCTGGTTCCTGGATATTAACAGAGGTTGAATCGGTTCGGTTGTCGCCCCCGTTTTCTGTTACTGTAATGTAGTATAATCCTCCGGAAACGTTTGCGATATAATTTGTATCAGTTCCGACAGTTGCTCCGCCCGAATCTTCCCAGTGATAGGTATAGTCAAATCCCAGATCACCTGTTATACCTACTCTCGCATACCCGTTATTATCTCCGTTACATTTAACATGAGTCACAGAATCAATATATACTACTAATTCATCAATTGCAGTTACTACAATAGTAGTATCCTGTGTACATGTATGTGAATCTGTAATAGTTACAACATAAGTATCTCCGCATAAGTTATTCAGCGTATCTGAGGTTCTTCCCGGCATGGGGAATCCCCCTTTCTCCCATTCATAGGAGTATCCGGGAGTACCGCCCTGGACATCCAGGTCAATTGTCCCTGTACAGCTGTCTGTTGAATATGCCGGTGTAACAACTGTTCCTGCAAATGTTATTGGATTGGGTTCGGCCACAGTTATTGAATCATTAGCCTGGCATAGACTGTTATCAGATACAGTTACTTTATATAGTCCTGCATATAAATTGCTCTGATCACTGCCTGTAGGATCTAATCCTGAACCTCCTGTCCAGCTGTATGAGTAACCGCCTGTACCTCCCGTAACTTCAATATCTATTGCCCCGTCGCCTGATTCATAACATGATAGGTTTGTGCTGTCCAGTGTTATTGATATTGCTAAAGGGGAGGTTATTTGAATACTGCTGGATGCAGTAGAATCACGGCTGTCAGTAATAGTCACCGAATACAGTCCTGTTTCAAGATTATATGCTAATGAATCATTTGAGGACGTAACATTGGCACTCCATTCGTAATCATAAGGACCAACTCCGAAATATGGGGTTGCAATAAGATTTCCATTATTACCCCCATAACATGATACATTGGTGACTTCAGTGAATACTGCATTTAATGGATAATAATATTCAGCGATGAATCCGTTATATGTGCCTGATGAATTTATAAAAGTTGAGTCACCGATATCTATTGACGGAGAATCAAAATATCCGCCGATTATTGTATTACCGCTTGGTGCGAAGGTTATTACTTCCCCTCGATCAAGTCCGGTGCCTCCTATACCCTGTGCGCCTATTTCATTACCATTAGTGTTAAAGATGGCAAAGCCTGTATTAACATC
>CAZFHF010000022.1:0-17185 GCA_964518655.1 uncultured Bacteroidales bacterium
AAATGCAGTTGAAGATGCTGAAAGGGTTTTGAACCTTTTTCTTGAGAATGATATAATCACAGCCGTTGCCTCCTCATCACCCATGGAATTAATAAGAGCCACTCTTGACATTCTGAAACTAAACGGCAAGTTTTCAGTTATCCATTCCTCCGAAAATGAGGAATCGGGCAAGCCTCACCCTGCCGTTTATCTCTCAACAGCAAGGTCTTTAAATACAATTCCTGAAAAATGTGTCGCATTTGAAGATTCATTTTACGGCGCCTTATCTGCTAAATCTGCCCGAATGAAAGTTGTAGCAGTTCTTAACGATGAAGATTATAATAATTCAAAATTCAATTTCGTGGATCTCAAGCTTAACTCATTCAAAGAATTTACCCGTGAACATTTTAAATACCTGAATTCGTTGAATTAAATGATAATTTTTAAATTTGGCCCTCAGAAACTAAAGGTCAATAATTGCTAGAATCCCAGAAACTATGGCAGACGATATATATTACTATTCAACAAATCATAAAGCGGAAAAAGTAACTTTCAAGGAAGCATTAGTAAAGGGACTTGCCCCGGATAATGGATTATATATGCCTGATCCAATCCCCAGGACAGATATCTCAGAGCTCTTGCAGTATAAGGATAAGCCCTACCATGAAATAGCATATGAAATTGGCAGAAAGTTTCTTGCAAATGAAATACCGGATGAGGATTTATATCTCATTACAAAAAATGCATATAATTATGATATTCCGCTGGAGCAGGTTTATGAGCGGAAATATATTATGCATCTTGACCAGGGCCCGACAGCATCATTCAAGGATTTTGCGGCACGTATGATGGGCAGGCTGATGCAATATTTCCTGAAAAAGGAAAACAGGCAGTTATTAATAATAACAGCTACTTCAGGAGATACCGGCAGTGCTATTGCCAATGCTTTTTATGAACTGGAAAATATCAAAGTAGTTATACTTTATCCTGAAAAGGAAGTAACTGACAGACAGCGCAAACAGATGACCACCCTGCATAAAAATGTGCAGATCATCGCCCTTAAGGGAAAGTTTGACGACTGCCAGGCAATAGCAAAAAGAGCCTTTGCCGATGAAGATCTGGGACACCTGGACCTGTCATCAGCAAACTCAATTAATATAGGCAGGCTAATCCCCCAGTCAATTTACTATATATACACCTTTGCTAAGCTTTACAGAGAAAATAACGATAATATAATTTTTTCTGTTCCTTCAGGAAATTTTGGTAATCTCATGGGAGGATTAATATCCCTGAAAATGGGATTGCCGGTAAAACGTTTTATAGTATCAACAAATGCAAACAACGAAGTCCCGGTATATCTTAAAACAGGAAGTTACAACACAATAGTCCCTTCCATAAATTGCATTTCAAGCGCGATGAATGTGGGTCATCCGAGTAATATGGCACGCATCGTTGCTCTATATGGCGGTGAAATGGATGAAAAAGGTGTTATTCATAAGCAACCGGATATTGACAGGATAAGAAATGACATGTTCACTGCAAGCATTAGCGATAATCAGACAAAACAGACAATCAAGGAGGTGTACGAAAAATACAAAGTTCTGTTTGAGCCGCATGGAGCTGTTGGATGGGCCGGACTAATGGAGTATTTCAAAACAAATAGCAGAGATGCATCACCTGAACAATTAAGTGTTTGTCTTGAAACAGCACATCCTGCGAAATTCCCTGATGAGATTAGGGAAATATTGAATTTAGAGCCTGAACTCCCTGAAAGCTTAAAAGGACTTGAAGAGAAAGATGAAGAATATGTTATTCTAAAGAATGATTATTATGAATTTAAAAATTATATCAGGGATAAGTATTCCTGAAGTATGTCTTATTAAAGTAACCTTTAAATAAATTTTTTATGCATGCCGTATGTTCTGATTTAGAAGGAATCTGGGTCCCTGAGGTCTGGATCAATGTCGCCAGGAATACCGGGATAGATGAGCTTAAGCTTACTACCAGGGATATTAAGGATTATGATGAGCTGATGCAATACCGTCTTAAAATATTGAAGCAGCACGGTTTAAAATTAAAAGATATCCAAAATGTTATCGGGACACTTAAACCTCTTGACGGAGCTGTGGAAATGATAAACTGGCTTAAGGAAATAACCCGTTTTGTTGTGGTTTCTGATACTTTTGTCGAATTTGCCGATCCTTTAATGAAACAACTGGGCAGGCCAATTCTTTTCTGCCACTCATTAACTGTTGATAAGGATGATAACATTACCGGGTATAACCTGCGGCAGAAAGATCCCAAGAAGAAAGTCATTCAGGCTCTTAAAAGCCTTAAATATATGGTGATTGCATTCGGCGATTCCTATAACGACATATCAATGCTAAAAGAAGCAGATAAAGCCATACTTTTTCGCCCGCCCCAAAATGTGATTGAGGATCACCCTGAATTTCCCGTTGCTAATGAATATGATGAACTAAAAAGTATTCTGAATTCATATTTAAACAGTTAATTAATATGAAAAATTCAGGAAGCGTATTCCATAAAAAGAATATCGGATTGATTCTTGGATTTTTGCTTTTTCTGTTCATCCTGCTTTTTACAGATCTTGAACCGGGGAAACCTGCAATAACAAGAACATTTGCTGTTGCCGGACTCATGGCTGTATGGTGGATTACTGAAGCACTGCCTTTGAGTGTTACTGCCCTCCTGCCTGTAATACTTTTCCCCCTCCTTGGTGTGCTCGATGGTAAAGAAGTATCTGAGGCCTACTTTAACCACATAATTTTTATTTTCATTGGTGGTTTCATTATGGCCCTGGCCATTGAAAAATGGAATTTACATAAACGTATAGCACTAAGAATATTATTATGGATAGGAACCAGCCCGGGAAGGATCCTATTCGGCTGTATGCTCGCAACCTCACTCCTGTCAATGTGGATATCAAACACAGCAACAGCAATGATGATGATTCCCATTGTTTCATCCATTATTATTGAAATAGAAGGCAGCCTGAGTAAAAATGAAATATCCGACTATTCCACGGGCTTATTACTTGGTATTGCTTACAGCGCATCAGTAGGAGGAATAGCAACCCTTGTGGGCACCCCTCCAAACCTTATATGTGTGAGAGTTATGAATATCCTTTATCCTGATGCCCCTGAAATCATGTTTAACCAGTGGATACTGTTCGCCCTTCCTGTTACAATAGTTATGTTTTTTATAATCTGGCTCCTGTTAAAACTCCTGTTTATTAAAAAAATCAGGATCACTGACCTTTCAAAAAATTCAATAAGAAACCAGTATATAAATATGGGTAAATTATCATATGAAGAAAAAGCAGTGTTTATCCTTTTCATATTACTTGCATTATTATGGATTTTTCGCCCGGGATTTAAATTTAACAGCTTCACCATACCGGGCTGGGCATCACTGTTCAATTATTCAAAATATTTAAATGACGGAACTGTTGCAGTATTTGTTGCCGTACTCCTGTTTATTATTCCTTCAAAGACAAATAATAACGGAAGGTTAATGGACTGGAAAACCGCGAATAAACTTCCCTGGAATATTGTAATACTGTTTGGTGGCGGATTTGCACTGGCTATGGGATTTGAGAAGTCGGGATTATCATTATGGCTTGCAAACAAACTGACTCAAAACCTTAATATCAATCCAATATTTTATATATTAATTATTGTTGCTTTAATGACATTTCTCACTGAACTTACCTCAAATACCGCCTCAACACAGATGCTGCTGCCTGTTTTTGCTTCAATGGCAGTAGGACTGAAATTAAATCCCATATTATTTGTTATCCCTGTTACGCTGGCCGCATCCTTTGCATTTATGCTTCCAACTGCCACACCGCCGAATGCGATAATTTTCGGTACCAACAGGGTACGAATAGGCAATATGATACGAACGGGATTTATTCTTAATATTGTCGGCATCCTGTTAATCACCCTGATCACCTACCTGCTTCTGGATAAAATCTTCTTTTAGGGGGACAGTCACCGTATAATAAATAACAAATCCTAAATACCAAATAACAAATAAATAACAATTCACAAATTACAATTTTCAAAATTCAAATTTATGATTTGATGGATTGTCGTATATCCGGAAAGACAAAACAAAATAAATCCTGCAAAATATTTGAATATTTCAATATTTCCTTAATGCTGTATTTCCTATTTTAGTATATTTATAAATATAAAATTATAATAATATAAATATCAAATATTTACTAAAATCCTAAAATTAAAACATCATGAAAAAAATCAATTTACTGGCAATTGCTGTTATATTGCTTCTGGCTCAAGGCCAGGTTTTTGGAAGCAATCCGCAAAAATCAGTTACATCATCCGGTGATTCAATTGCAAAATGCCCGGAAATTAAAGTTGAAGTTAAAGAAATTGAAGCTGTAAAAGTACTGGCTATAAAAGCTACCGTACCATCAGCAGAAGTTGGGGCAAAACTGGGAGAATTATTTCCAAAGCTTATGCAATACGTGGGTGAAAAAGGAATACAAATGGCAGGCCCTCCGTATTCAAAATATTATTCATGGGATCCCCAGGGAGATACTGAAATGGAAGCCGGAGTGCCTATTGCGGGCGAAGCAGAAAGTAAAGGAGATATTGAATATTTGGAACTGCCAGCAGTAAAAGTTGCCACAGCACTGCATATAGGACCGTATGAATCAATAGGTCCTGTTTATGAAGCTATACAGAAATATATCGACAGAGAAGGCATGAAAGTAACAGGTGCTGTATGGGAGGAATATCTCACAGATCCTAATGCAGAGCCTGATCCGAACAAATATAAAACCCAGGTATATTACCCTGTTAAATAATTATTGCACTGGAAAAACCACAGCAAGCACACCTGGATTACCCTGTTACAGTTTGCTTGCTGTGGTTATTTGTGCTGTCCCTTTCCGGTATTTCAGAATCAAAACAGCTATTCCTTATTTTATTAAGAAGGAGAAAACAGAAAAGTGTTGTAAATTTGTTATTCTTGCAAAAGCAAATTCTTTTTAATTTTTGCTGAATATTTTTTTAAGATGTATATATTCTTCATTTAATCAAAATATCATAATATACATATTATGAATAAAACTGCTGAATATTGCGATTATTGTCTGGATCACAAGAATTCAATTTTTCATATGTTGACGCAGAAAGAAAAAGAAACTGTCCGGCAAAGATCCTCGTGTATGCAATATAACAAAGGGGAAACGATTTTCAATGAGGGAGACAAGCCTATAGGATTATTATGCCTTGTTAAAGGTAAAGTAAAAGTTTTTAAGGAAGGGGCAAGTGGAAGGGAGCAAATAATAAGATTAGCCAAACCGGTAGGTTTTATAGGCTATAAAGCCCTTTTTGCAGGAGAGAACCATTACGTAAGTGCTGTAGCAATTGAAGATTGCATAGTATGCAAAATTGACAAAGCAGGAATTTTTAAAGTTCTAAGATCCAACAATGAGCTTTGCCTGAAAATAATTAAATATTTTGCCACTGAATTGAAATTCTCCAACAACCGTACTGTTACGCTGACTCAAAAGCATATAAGGGGACGATTAGCAGAATCACTTATCTTTCTTAAAGATACATATGGATTTGAAAAGGATGGAAAGACCCTGAATATATATCTGACACGTGGAGATATTGCTCATCTTTCAAATATGACTACTTCAAATGCAATAAGGACACTTTCAGCCTTTGCCAAGGAAAATATCATCGGTCTTGAAGGTAAAACCATAGAGATTTTGGATCTTCCTATTCTTGAACATATCAGCGAGTTTGGTTAAATCCCGGAATCATGAAAGAAAATATCGGATATATAGATGAATACGAAATAATAAATCAAACGATAAGCACGCTGAATAATGATATCCCCGTTAAAGAACTGCTTCAGCAAATTTGTAATATTATTCCCCGTGCATGGCCTGATAATGAGAATTGCTCATTACGGATAACTTACGAAAATGAAGTTTTTATAAGCGACGGCTTCAGGAAAACCGACCTATCATGCCATGAATCATTTGAGATTCCCGAAAGACCTGACGGCACAATAGAAATATTCTTTCATGACCACTGCCCAAAAACGGAAATATCCGGATTAACTGATGAAGCACAAAGAATACTGTTAAATATTGCCAGCTTAATATCAGGAGCAATTTCAAAAAAGTTGCTGAAAAAGCTTCTGTACGACAACAGGGAGCGCTTAAAAGAACTTAAAGGAATTAGAAAAACAGCAGCAATACTTGCCAAAAGCAAAACTCTTGAACAATCATTACAGGAAATATGCTCGTTCCTTCCCGAAGCATGGCAGTACCCTGAACATACAGTTGCCCGGATAACCTTTGAAGATAAAGTATTTGTAAGTAAAAACTTTAAGGAGACTCCCTGGATGCAAATGCAGACGTTTGAAACTCCAGGGCAGCAAAAAGGTAATATTGAGATTTATTACCTTAAGGAGTTTCCTGAGATATACGAAGGGCCTTTTCTTAAGGAAGAAAGGGATCTTATTGATAATCTTGCAGAATTAATTTCGGGTTCAGCAACAAGAACGGCACTACAGGAACTGTTAATACAGAATACAGAAAGGCTGAAAGAACTGCGGGGAATAAACCATACTACCTCAATACTAAAACAGGGCAAATCCCTGGACGAATCACTGCAGGAAATATGCAATATGCTGCCTGACGCATGGCAGTATCCAAAATATACAGCTGCAAGAATATCTTACGGTGATAAAGTATTCATAAGCGATAAATTTAAGGAGACAGAATGGTCACAAAAACAAACATTTGATGCTCCCAATAATAAAATAGGATTAATAGAAATTTTCTATTTAAAGAAATTTCCTGTACTTGACGAAGGACCGTTTTTAAAGGAAGAACGTGATCTGCTTATAAATCTGGCAAATCTTATTGCCGGGTCCGCCACAAAAGAAGTTTTTAACATCCTCCTTGCTGAAAACAGGGAAAGATTAAAAGAGTTAAGTGCTATTAACCAGACAAGTCATATTATTGCCGAAGGAAAGTCAATAAATGAAACACTCAAGAGAATTTGCAACTGCCTGCCTAAATCGTGGCAGTATCCAAAGTTTACTGCTTCACGGATAATATTCGAAGGTAAAGTGTATACAAGCAAAAAGTTTAATGATACAGAGTGGTGCCAGACAGAGCATTTTGTGACCATTGACAATAAAAAAGGCACTGTAGAAGTATTTTACCTTAAGGAATTTCCCAGGATATATGAAGGTCCCTTCCTTAAAGAAGAACGCCACCTGATAATAAATATAGCAAAGCTCATCAGCGGATACCTTAACAATATTAAAGGAAGAGAGATATTTAACCAGCGGCTGTTAAAGGACGACGGAAGGCAAAAATCAGATGAATACAGGCAATCACTGGTAAGAAATAAACAGCCGCTGCAGCTGTTTTTTAATAAACAGATTATTGATAAGTATATATATCTTGATATGATGAAATATAAGGTTAAGGAAATACTCTTTGTCGCAACCTTATATGATGCATTTATCCTGGAAAATGAAGACAGCTTCTTTGAACAGTTCATGGGTATAATATATCAGTATAGCCTGTTCTCCCTGCCCAGAATAACAGGTGTTTCATCCCCTGAAGAAGCTCTGGATCTTTTGGAAACAACAAGGTTTGATCTTGTCATACTTATGGTTGGCATTGACAAGGAAAGTCCTGTTGAGCTTAGTAAAAATATTAAACAAAAAAAACCTGAACTGCCCGTATATCTTCTTTTGAACCAGAAAAGCAATATCAAATATTTTGAAGACCTTGTCCCGAGTACAGGTTCCATTGATAAATTATTTGTATGGAATGGGGATTCCCAGATATTCTTTGCAATTGTGAAGTCAATTGAGGATATGATTAATGTCGAGAATGATACCAGGATGGGCCTGGTAAGGGTTATCCTGCTGGTTGAAAACTCTGCACAGTATTATTCAAGATACCTTCCTATGCTGTATTCCATTGTATTCGGACAAATACAGCAGTTAATATCGGAAGTGGATAAGAATGAGCTTGATAAAATATCCAAGATGCGTTCAAGGCCAAAGATCCTGTTTGTAAGCAACTTTGAAGATGCTATTCATATTTTCCATAAATATAAAGATTTCCTGCTTTGTGTCATTTCTGATGTTGAATTTGAAAAAGATGGAAAACCAAATAAAAGGGCAGGAATAGAATTTATCAAATTTGTCAGATCCCACCTTAAAAACCTGCCAATACTCCTGCAATCGTCCGACATCAAAAATGAAAAAGTAGCACAGGAACTGAAGGCAAATTTTATTAATAAGAATTCTGAAAGCCTTTTAAATGATCTAAAAAAGTTTGTCACATATTATCTGGGATTTGGTGATTTCATATTCAGAGATAATGAAGACGGCCAGATTGGAGTTGCCAGAAGCACAAAAGAATTCGAGAATCTCCTGCGTACTGTTTCCACAGATTCTATTCGAACACATGCTTTAAAGAACCAGTTTTCTATATGGTTGATGGCAAGGGGTGAAATTCAACTTGCCAAAACACTTAATCCTATTAAGGTCTCCGATTTCCCGGATATTGAGAAACTTCGTTCATTCCTGATTGAGATTATCACCAGCTACAGAGAAGAGAAAAAGAAAGGCAGGGTTATTAACTTTGAAGAAACAGAGCTGATAGATGAAAAGAATATTGTCAGCTTATCCAGTGGCTCACTGGGAGGAAAAGGAAGAGGCCTTGCATTCATAAATGCACTTATATATAATTTAAACTTTGCAACATATGCCAAAGGAATAAACATACGTACTCCAAAAACTGCAATTATTGGTACTGACGAGTTTGAATTGTTTCTTGAGAAAAATAACCTGAAAGAAAAATTACTCAATAAGGAAATATCATATGAGAAAATAAGGGAGTTATTTGTAAATTCCAGGCTATCACCTGAAATAATAAACAAATTAAAGGTTTTTATAGCACAAATAAACAAACCGATTGCCGTCCGTTCTTCAAGTATATCAGAAGACTCATTAACACAACCTTTTGCAGGGATATTTGACACTTATATAATCCCCAATAATCATGACTCCGATGAAACCAGGCTGGAATGGCTGACCACTACCATAAAGCTTGTCTATGCATCAATTTATTCCAATACCGCACGAAAATATTTTCAGGCTATACATCATAAGATTGAGGAAGAAAGAATGGCTGTTGTTATTCAGGAACTTGTTGGTAACAGGTTTGATAATTATTATTATCCTCACATCAGCGGCATAGCCCAATCATATAATTATTATCCTGTTGAACATATGCAACCTGAAGAAGGTTTTGCCATTGCAGCTTTAGGATTGGGATTGTATGTTGTAGAAGGCGGTAAAGCATACCGTTTTTCACCTAAATACCCGAATTCAGAGATCTACTCAACTGAAGATCTTATTAAAAGTACACAGCTTCAATTTTATGCACTTGATCTTAACAAACAAGATGTTGATTATCTTAAGTACGGGGAAAAAGCCGCCCTTTCATTGCTGGATATAAGCGTTGCAGAAAAACACAGTACACTTAAGCATTGTGCATCAGTTTATAATGAACAAAACGATACCATAGAACCTTTACTCAAATCCAAAGGACCAAGAATTTTAAATTTTGCAGATATCCTTAAATATAAATATACTCCGCTGGCCGAGACAATAGAAGTAATGCTTTATACAATTAAGGAAGCACTGGGTTCACCTGTTGAGATAGAATTTGCAGTCGACCTGACAAAAAATGAAAATAATTCTGCTACATTCTACCTGCTACAGATTAAACCTTTGGTTGGCAGCCAGCTTGGTTATGATATTGATTTTAACGAAATAGACCAGGCCAGCATTATACTTTTCTCTTCAATGGGACTGGGGAATGGCAGAATAGACGATATATATGATCTTGTATTTGTTGATATCAAAAAGTTCGACAAGCTGAAAACTTCAGAAATGGCTGTTGAAATAGAACGAATAAATGATAAAATGATTAAACAGAACAAAAAATATATATTATTAGGTCCGGGAAGATGGGGCACAAGAGACAGACACCTTGGTATACCAGTTAACTGGGCACAAATATCCAATGCGAAAATAATTGTTGAAATAAGCCTGGCAGATTTTCCGCTGGATTCATCATTAGGATCACATTTCTTTCACAATATAACTTCTATGAATGTCGGTTACTTCTCTGTTCTTGATTCTATAGCAACTGATTACATCAAATGGGATATATTGGAACAGCAGGAAATAATCTATAAATCCCAATATTTTAAACATATACGCTTTAACAAACCTCTGACTGTCTATATGGATGGTAAAAAAAGAATTTCAATAATTCTTATGAATCAATAGCTGAATTCATGAATAAAATCTCCGTTGCAATACTTGACGAACATAAATTAGTCCTTGAAGGGATCAGTGAATTATTGAATGATGTTGAAGATATTGAAGTAACAGCAAAGATATTGGAAAAAAGAGACCTTATTAACAGCATCAAAACCTCCGGTATACACATATTGATTTTAAATATTTATAATCTTACAAATGAAGTTCTTGATCTGATAAGAAAAATCAATATCGATTTGCCTAAAATAAATATTTTAGTTCTTTCAGTGGAATCAAACGAAGAATTAGTGTTTAAAACAATAAAAGCCGGGGCCAAAGGATTTCTTGCCAAGGATACGAACAGGAAAGAGTTAATTGAGGCAATCTATACACTTAGAAACGGATATGATTATTATAGCAAGTCAATTACCAATATATTGTTAAGTAAATATATTATCTCCATAAAATCAGATAAGAAAACACAAAAGAAAATAACATTAAATAGTTTAAGTTCAAGAGAATTAGAGATCATGGAATTGTGGGGCAGCGGTTATACTAACAAAGAAATTGCTGATAAACTGTTTATTAGTATCAGAACCGTTGAATCCCATAAAAACCATATTATGCAAAAGCTTAATCTCAGAACAATTGTTGACCTGGTTAAGTTTGCAATTAAGAATAACATTATTGAAATATAAATATCAGGTTAACATTCTTTCAGTATAGCACTTAATTTTATCAGTATTACTCGTAATTTAATTGTTCCCGGGAACACCAGGGGATTTCGTCTTGGATATTTTTATATTTTAGTTACCCGAAAAACAGCCTGCCTTGTTTCATATAACCGGCTGGTTTCCAGTTGATAAATTATTAATCTAAATATTTTGATATGGCAAATGTACTAGATGTTAAAGTAGATGAATTTATGGCAAAGCTTATTGCCAAAAATCCTGATGAATCGGAATTTCACCAGGCAGCTAAAGAAGTAATTGAATCGGTAATGCCTTTTATTGAGGAAAATCCTCAATATAAACATGCGAAAATCCTTGAAAGAATAGTAGAACCGGAGAGAGTAATAATGTTCAGGGTTCCGTGGATTGACGATAAAGGAGAGATTCAGGTTAACAGGGGATTCAGAATTGAAATGAACAGCGCTATTGGTCCATACAAAGGAGGATTACGTTTCCATCCAACAGTTAACCTTGGTATTTTGAAATTTCTGGCATTTGAACAGGTATTTAAAAACAGTCTGACTACCCTGCCAATGGGCGGAGGAAAAGGCGGATCAGACTTTGATCCCAAAGGAAAATCTGATAATGAGGTCATGCGTTTCTGTCAGAGCTTTATGAACGAACTGCAGAGACATATCGGCCCTGATACTGATGTTCCTGCAGGCGATATTGGTGTTGGAGGAAGAGAAATAGGCTTTTTGTATGGCCAGTATAAGAAAATAAGAAATGAATTTACAGGTGTTTTAACCGGCAAAGGCATTGAATGGGGTGGTAGTCTGATAAGGCCCGAAGCAACAGGATATGGAGCAGTATATTTTGCTGAAGAAATGATCAGAACAAAGGGTACTGATTTCAAAGGAAAAATTGTAACTGTGTCCGGTTCGGGAAATGTTGCACAATATTCCATTGAAAAAGTTAACCATCTCGGAGGAAAAGTTGTCACCCTTTCTGATTCCGGAGGTTATATCTATGATCCTGACGGTATTGATGCAAAAAAACTGGAGTATGTTATTGACCTCAAGAATATCAAACGTGGAAGGATTAAAGAATATGCCGATAAATACAAAGTAAAATATTTTGAGGGGCAAAGGCCCTGGGGAATTAAATGTGATGTTGCACTGCCTTCGGCAACACAAAATGAGATTAATGAAGAAGAAGCTAAGACATTAGTAAAGAACGGATGTATAGCAGTATCTGAAGGTGCAAATATGCCTTCAACGCCCGAGGCTGTTGAGGTATTTTTAAATGCAAAGGTTCTTTTTGGACCCGGTAAGGCTGCCAATGCAGGAGGAGTTGCAGTATCAGGTCTGGAGATGACGCAGAACTCCATGCGTTTACCCTGGAGCAGGGAAGAGGTTGATCAGAGACTGCATACTATTATGAAAAATATTCATGCAACGTGTGTAAAATACGGCAAGGATCCTTCAGGTTTTGTAAATTATGTCAACGGCGCCAACATCGGAGGATTTATTAAAGTGGCCGATGCCATGATGGCACAGGGAGTTGTATAGATATAAATTGCTAAATTGCTAAATTGTTTACCTTGTGAAATACCGTAAAGCGGGTCCCGCGAAGCGGGAACTTCACAGGGTAAATTGCTGTATTGTTGGATTACTCTATTATTAAGGTGTTCTAATTTAAATATTCGTTTGTTTAATTCCCGTATTGCTATGTGGCCGTATACTAGCATACAGCTACTTTGCTTAATAAATAATACTGCAATTTTTATATAATATGACAGTTTACTCGATAAATTTCCTCAGCAGATCCGCAATAATAATTCCCACAATAAAAGTAATCCTCTTTGCCTGTAAAAACTCAAACCTATTTGATAAATTCTATAAAGATTTCTTTATTTTTGATTGCAAAGTAAACCTTAATATTCTTATTAAATAATCCTAATTTAAAAATGCCTAAATCCTCGCAAATCAAGAAAGTACTAATCATAGGCTCAGGGCCAATAATTATCGGCCAGGCTTGTGAATTCGATTATTCAGGAACACAAGCGTGCAAAGCTCTTCATAAACTGGGTTATAAAATCATACTTGTTAATTCCAATCCTGCGACAATTATGACTGATCCGGGAATGGCCGATGTAACCTATATCGAACCTTTAAATTTAAGCAGTCTTGAAAATATAATTGCAAAAGAAAGGCCTGATGCATTATTGCCAAATCTGGGTGGCCAGACAGGTTTGAATTTATCTTCGGAACTATATAAAAAGGGTATACTTGACAAATATGGCGTTAAGGTCATTGGTGTAAATGTTGATGCTATTGAACGTGGCGAGGACCGCATTGCATTTAAGGATACAATGAACAAGCTTGGTATTGAGATGCCCAGAAGCAAACCTGCACTAAGTGTTGAAGAAGCTGAAGCCATTGCTGACGAGCTGGGTTATCCTGTGGTTGTGCGTCCTGCTTATACATTGGGAGGTACAGGAGGCGGTTTTGTATATAATAAGGAAGAATTACAGGTTATTGCTGCCCGGGGCATCTCCGCCAGTCTGGTTAGCCAGGTGCTGATTGAAGAATCGGTGCTGGGATGGGAAGAGCTGGAGCTGGAAGTTGTAAGGGATGCAAAAAATAATAAGATTACTGTTTGTTTTATCGAAAATGTTGATGCAATGGGTGTTCACACCGGAGATTCATATTGTACTGCTCCGATGCTTACAATAGAACCCAAACTTCAGGAACGCCTGCAGAAACATTCATATGATATCGTTGAAGCGATAGGAGTTATAGGAGGCACAAATATTCAGTTTGCTCATGATCCTAAAACAGGGAGGGTTGTGGTTATTGAGATAAATCCCAGGACATCACGTTCTTCAGCTTTGGCTTCAAAGGCAACGGGTTTCCCCATTGCCCTTGTATCATCAATGCTGGCAGGAGGACTTACTCTTGACCAGATACCATACTGGAGGGAAGGTACTCTGGATAAATATACTCCCTCAGGTGATTATGTTGTTGTGAAATTTGCAAGGTGGGCATTTGAGAAATTCAAAGGAGTTGAAGATAAGCTGGGCACTCAGATGCGTGCTGTGGGTGAGGTAATGAGCCTGGGTAAAACATATAAGGAGGCTTTTCAAAAATCAATACGTTCTCTTGAGATAAACCGCTACGGACTGGGTTTTGCTAAAAACTTCAATAAGCTTCCTCTTGATGAACTGATGAATCTGCTTAGTTACCCCACCAGTGAAAGGCAGTTTATTATGTATGAGGCGTTGCGCAAAGGAGCTTCCCCCGAAGATTTATATGAAAAAACCTATATCAAAGTCTGGTTTATCGAGCAGATGAAAGAACTTGTTGATCTTGAAGAACAAATACTTAAACATAAAGGCAAAGAATTACCTGATGATCTTCTGATAAAAGCTAAAAAAGATGGATTTTCTGATAGATACCTTGGTAAGATACTTGGTATCCCGGAAAAAACAATCAGGCACAAGCGAACAGAACTAGGTGTTGTGCAGGCATGGGACATAGTACCTGTTAGTGGTGTTGAAAATGCAGCTTATTATTATTCCACTTATAATGCACCTGACAAAGTAAAAACTTCTGACAGGCAAAAAGTTATGGTTCTCGGAGGAGGTCCAAACAGGATTGGCCAGGGCATTGAATTTGACTATTGCTGCGTGCATGCGGCATTTGCCTTGAAAGATATGGGCTATGAAACAATAATGGTAAACTGTAATCCCGAAACTGTTTCCACTGATTATGATACTTCTGACAAATTATATTTTGAACCTCTTACAGTAGAAGATGTTCTCAGCATCTATAATAAAGAAAAGCCACTTGGTGTTATTGTTCAGTTTGGGGGACAGACACCTTTGAATATTGCCGGAGAGCTTGAGATGGAAGGGGTGAATATTATAGGAACTTCACCTGCTACTATAGATCTTGCAGAAGACAGAGACCGGTTCAGAAAGGTCATGAAAAAACTGAAAATTCCTGAACCAAGATCAGGAATGGCAAGTTCACTTGATGAAGCATTAAAGATTGCAAAGGATATTGGATACCCACTTATGGTAAGGCCGTCATATGTTTTAGGTGGCAGAGCCATGGAGATTATTCACGATATAGATATGTTGAAAGAATATCTGGCTGCAGCAGTTGATGTTTCACCGGAAAGACCAATACTGATAGACAAATTCCTGGAAAATGCAATCGAAGCAGAAGCAGATGCCATATCTGACGGTAGTAATGCCTTTATCCCTGCAGTGATGGAACATATTGAAAAGGCAGGCGTCCATTCCGGAGATTCTGCATGTGCTATACCTCCTTTTAGTATCCCTGAAGCACATATAAATACTATATATGAATATACGAAGCAGATAGCCATTGAGCTTGGTGTTGTAGGCTTAATGAATATTCAGTATGCAATAGCAAATAATAAGGTATACGTGCTTGAAGCGAATCCCAGGGCTTCACGAACCGTTCCCATAGTGTCAAAAGTATGTAATATAAATATGGTTCGACTGGCAACAAAGATTATGCTTGGTAAAAGCATTAACGACCTTAATATTCAGCCAAAAAACATTCCGCATTTCGGAATCAAACAGGCCGTGTTCCCTTTCAACATGTTTCCTGAAGTTGACCCACTTCTTGGACCTGAGATGAGGTCCACAGGAGAAGTTCTCGGACTGGCAGGTTCATTTGGCAATGCTTTTTATAAGGCACATGAAGCTAAACAAACACCTTTACCCCTAAGTGGTTCAGTACTGATAACCGTGACTATCGCGAAATATGAAAGAAAAGAAGTAGTCGAGCTTGGGAAAGAGTTTAAAAATCTGGGATTTAAAATATTCGCCACTGAAGGCACGCAAAAGCTGCTTGTGGAAAACAGGATACATACTGAAAAAATATTGAAATTGCATGAGGGACGGCCAAATATCCTGGATGCCATTAAAAACGGAGAAATAAACCTGATTATTAATACTCCTGTAGGCAAAAAAAGTATGTACGATGATTCATATATAAGAAAATCAGCAATAAAATATAAGATCCCATATATTACTACTATCTCTGCAGCCCTGGCAGCTATAAAAGGCATAAAGGCGCAAATTGCAAATATAACAGAAGTGAAATCACTGCAGGCGTACCACAGTGATATAAAGTAAATTGCTAAATTGATATAAGAAAAGGAGGTACATATACCTCCTTGAAGATAAATAACCCTTAATTCGGTCAGGCTATTCCAGAGTGCATACTATATCGACAAGCAGGCTGTCCCAGCAATGCCAGTCCTCATCGCCGAATGTCAGAGGATCTGAAATCCTGCCCTCTTTTGTTGTCCTGTTCCACTCAATATCCGTAAGATTATCACGCCCTTTGTTATATATCTCATAATAAGCATCATATACTGGATCATCAACCAGTCCGTAAGCTATATAGCCCCCGTTCTCTATTCCGTCAGGAATAATATTCGTATATTTTATCCCCCCTGTATTATTATCCCAGTTTTTAGTCCAGTCAATTCTGATAAGTTCATGATCTGCGGCAGGATTATTGTATAATATCCAGTGGCCGCTGGTTCTGTCAAACCTGGCAGTTCCTTCATACCACTTAAAATCTTCAAATCCACCACCAAGTGCCTCTTTTGAAATATACATTTCCCATTTCACCTCTTCAGTCTCAAGGATCTTGCCCGTAAGCCTTGCAGTATATGTAGCAGAACCAATAGTATAATCATATGTCCATGCCCATGTGTTGTCACCCTCATATACAGCATGGTGATTGAACGATTCAAGAAATGCAGTAACGGGTACTATACCTGTGACTGTAATTACCGTATTCCAGAATGCTACCTTTAAAAATGCCGTTCCCCAGTTTTGATATGTAAGTGCTGCCTTTGTTGATTTAACTGTATCTGAAGAATTACTGAAATCAGAAAAATCAATAATAAAAGATTCTACAGGAGGCAGCTGGGGAGCACCGCTATCCTTATTATCATCTTCACAATTAATAATAGTTATTATTATCAAAATCAATATTGATCCTGTAACGAATGCTTTAAATACTTTTTTAAAGATTCCAAATGTTTGTTTTGTGTCCATCTTTTTTATATTTTAATTTTTATGTAATAAAATTAAGTTATTGAGCTTA
>CAZFHF010000022.1:17195-18029 GCA_964518655.1 uncultured Bacteroidales bacterium
ATATTGCAATTTATTATTTTATTCATTTTTAACCACCTTATTGTATGCCAGAGGAAAAAATGCGAATAGATAAATGGTTGTGGGCTGTAAGAATTTATAAAACCCGAAGCAAAGCAGCCGAAGCGTGCAGGAAAGGCCGGGTTATTATTGACAGTCAGCAGGTAAAGCCGTCAAGAGATATAAAACCTGGTGAAAAGATATTAATAAGAAAATTACCCGTGATATTTACTTATAAAGTGAAGGCTTTATTGCAAAGCAGACAATCTGCACAAATAGCAGCAGAATACTATGAGGATCTTACATCGGTTGATGAGCTGGAAAAACTAAAAATAAACGAATCAGTATTTATTAAAAGGGATAAGGGTACAGGAAGACCCACGAAAAAAGAAAGAAGGAATTTAGATAAACTCAGAGGGATTTAGCTGGCAAATCTCCTGTTTTAGAGTAATTTTGTGGTATTAATATTTAGTATCTCTTACAAAATGCTTATTGCAGAAGTAAAAAGAAGATCAAATGTTGCCGAATATATTCTTTATATGTGGCAGATCGAGGACATGATCAGGGCATACAAATTTAATATTGATCTTGTTGAAGAAAATATCATTTCACAGTTTAATCATGGCGATAAAATAAAGCAGGAGATAAGAAACTGGTATGCTAATATAATTGTTATGATGCATACGGAGGATATTAAAGAAAAGGGGCATTTAGAATTTATAAAGAAAATAATGAACAAACTCAATGATATACACACGGCACTGCTGAAGTCAGAACACGAAACACAGTATCATAAAATATACAGTTATGCAGCAGATAATATTAAAGAATTTAAAA
>CAZFHF010000023.1:0-17571 GCA_964518655.1 uncultured Bacteroidales bacterium
TGATAAAGTCAATGAGGATTCAATAATAATGAAATATTTTGGAAAAGTTGACTATTGTGATTCTTATCAGATAATAAAGAATACAAATGATACTTTAGATATCATCACCACAAGTCTGTTCAGGCCACAAAAATGGATCGATATCTTAATGAAGATAAGAAATTCCGTAGTCAGTGTATATGATCTTGAAAGTGACCACTGGCAGGATGGATTTATAAAAGCACTTTTAACGGAATAAAAAAGGGACATTACCTGAAAAAGCAATAAAAAAGTAATAAGTATGAAATCGAAAAAATGGACTACATCAAATATCCCTGATCTTTCAGGAAAATTAATTATTGTGACCGGAGGAAACAGCGGTCTGGGTTATGAATCAGTTAAAGCTTTTGCGGATAAAGGAGCAAAAGTAGTATTGGCTAGTCGATCGGTAGAGAAAGGTGAAGCTGCAAAAAAGAAAATCCTGGCTCAAATAACCAATGGAACAATAACAGTTATGCAGCTTGATTTAATGGACTTTTCATCGATTAAGAATTTTGTATCAAAATTTAAAGAACAGTATAAGCGGCTTGATATCCTGATGAACAATGCGGGAATTATGACTGTTCCCTATGGATTAACAAAAGATGGTTATGAAAGTCAAATAGGCACCAATCATCTGGGACACTTTCTCCTGACAGGATTATTAATTGAGCTTATTATAAATACACATGAATCAAGGGTAGTTAATGTGAGCAGTAGTGCACACAAATATGGGAAAATGGATTTTAGAAACTTGCTTTTTAAAAATGGCAAGGATTATTCACCTATGAAAGCATATGCCCGTTCAAAGCTGGCAAACCTTTTATTTACTTATGAGCTGCAACGACTCTTTAAAGCTAAAAATATTAATAGTATCGCATTAGCTGCCCATCCTGGTTTTTCACATACAAATCTGGGGAGGCATCTTGAAAGTAAACTTTGGTACAGGCTACTACGGCCATTGATTGAATTAATCCCTCAGAGTGCTGCCATGGGATCATTACCTCAAATTAGGGCTGCAGTCGACCCTTTGGTAAAAGGAGGAGAGTACTATGGGCCGGGTGGATTCACCGAAATGAGTGGTCATCCGGTTCTCGTGAAATCGAACAGAACATCGCATAACAGAGAAGATGCCAAAAAGCTTTGGGAATTATCTGAAGAACTTACAGGCATTAGCTATAAAATTTAATATTATAATAAAGGGGACAGCTTTCTATTAAAAGGTACATCTTCCTAATTTGATAACATCAAAAAAATATTTAATATTGAAGATTCTTTACTACAATAATGTTATAAGCTATGAAACGAATCGTAATAAAAATTACTTGCATTTTCATCTTGGGTGCTATTTTTACAACAGTTAAATCTCAAATCACTTATATTGATTTAAACATCTCCCAGCCTAACGTAGAAGATTGCATAACAGGAATTAGAACAAACTTCCCGGAAGAAAACCTGAAAGTCTTTCCAAATCCGACACAGGGATTATTCACTATAAGTCTTGATAATGTCTTATTATCGGGGAAAATCAAAGTGGTTGTCCATAGTATTGCAGGACAGGCAGTATATTCAGAAGAAATCAAGCCAAAAGATAATTTACTGGAAAAAGTAATCGATCTTTCCGGATATCCTGCCGGAACATATTTTCTGAATATTACGGCCGGGAAACATTACTATATTGCCGGAATAATTATAAAATAAATATTTAAAAAATAACCTGATATAATTTTAATTAATGAAAAAAATCTTTATTCTCCTGTCAATTTTATTAGCACCATTTAACATATTACATGCGCAAACGATCATCGCAGTTTCCGACACGATTGACCAGAACGATACGGTTATTTTGCGCTTAAATGATTTCACAGGTGATGTACAATGGCAAAGATCAATGGACAGCACAACATGGTCAGATGTTGAATATGCCAATGCTGATACTTTTGTGTTTATTGCTGACCAGTCTTCATTCATAAGGGCATCGGTAACAGTAGGTATATGTGACCCTTTTATTTCTGATGTAGCTGAAATAATAGTAAATATTCCATATGAAAATACCATTTCAGAGGTTTATGAACAGGGCAGGTTTGTCCATGGATCATTAGATCTTTGTATGCATAAACTATGTAATTCGGATTTAATAAAACAGGGGAGCCACCTTGCAGATCAATATTCTTTTTATCAATACACGAGTTTAGTTGCCTTCAATGCCGATAATTTTGCAGTAAAGGATTTATGGAACGGTTATTATGAGGGTCTTTACAAAGTAAATATGATTATAAATGCGATAAACAGGTCCGGTCCTCCGGCAGATTCAGTGACAATAAGCGTACTAGGGCAGGCTTATTTTTTCAGGGCTTATTTTCATAAAAGCCTGGTTGAGCGCTGGGATAATATTGTTCTGGCTGATCATGCTGTTATTGATATCTGGGAAGATGCAGAGATAGCTGCTAAAGAAGATGTTTATGATTTAATAGTATCGGACCTGGATACGGCAATCACTTTGCTTCCTGAAGCTTCAGAGGTGAGCAGCAGGGTTGAAATATCAAAGGGAGTTGCCCGCCATTTATTATCCCTTGTCCATATGGATATGGAGAACTGGGTTGAAGCGGCAGCACTGGCAGGGCAGGTTATCAGTGATCCGGCTTATTCACTGCTTCCGGCTGTCCAGCTTGAAGATGTGTTTTCGGTGCAGGCACAGGAAAACAGCGAGATTATTTTTTCATGGCATCATGATACGGAACACAAGCAATATTGCTCAATTCAGCTTTTATCCCTTTATGACAGGGTGAATGCTAATCCGGAATGGACGGGAATTATCCAGGAACACCATGTACGCTGGCCAATTCCACAAAGTATCATTGATGATACAAGCCTGCCACAAAATGAGGGTTATTAATTGATTTAAAAGGCCCGGCTATCTCAGATGCAGTACATCAAAAGTCAATTCAAAAAAGGATCAAGAACCTTCGCAGACAGTGATTTTAATAAATCTTGTCATCAGAACATAGTTGTAGCGATATGCCTGTCAACGGAGAAATTTAATATTTTGTAAAATATTAACACTTTAACTTAAAAATTATGGACAGATTAAAGGAAATAGCAAAAATGATTGATCATTCTTTGCTTCATCCCACGATGAACGATAATGATCTAAAGGAAGGTTGTTTGCTCGCAAGGGAATATGATGTTGCATCGGTTTGCATAAAGCCCTATGCCGTGAAAATAGCTTCTCAGATACTTAAAGGCTCGGATGTTAAAACAGGCACTGTAATAGGATTTCCCCACGGCAACAGCACTGTGGAGGTTAAGGCATTTGAAACTGAAAGAGCGATAGCTGACGGTGCTGAGGAGGTTGATTTAGTGGTTAATATAGGGAAGGTGCTTAGCCAAGACTGGGATTATATTGAGAATGAGATAAGAATCATTGTTGATACAACAAAGAGCAACAAAGTGCTTTTAAAGATAATTTTTGAGAATGATTTTCTGCCTGAAGATAAATATAAAATTAAGCTATGTGAAATATGCAGCAAATATAGAGTGGATTTTGTGAAGACCTCCACAGGATACGGTTTTACTAAGGATAAAAGCGGCAATTACTCATACAAAGGGGCAATGGCCAGTGACATAAAGCTTATGCGCAAATATTCTGATCCGAATGTACAGATTAAAGCTGCGGGGGGGATAAGGACTCTTCAGGATTTACTAAAGATGAAGGAGCTCGGAGTGACGCGTATAGGTGCTACTGCAACTGCTGTAATACTTGGGGAACTGAGAGGCAACAAAAGCTCAGGAAATACTCCTGAAGGATAATGATTTCAACACTGACTGCTATTTTGATCATTCAATGAATATTTTATAAATCCTGTCATTTATTTTAAATAACAACAAGTTACTTTTCAGAAATGAACAGTTTACGGTACTTGAATTACCTGTCAATAACAGGCTTCCGGCATTATTATATATTGACCAGTCGTAATTTATTGCCTGTGAAATATTTATAAATTCTTTTGCCGGATTCGGGTAAATGTAAATTTCATTGTTATTCAGATATTCATCCCTGCATGACAAAGCTGGCGAAAACACATCAGCGGAGTCTGTTGATGCAATAATATCGTCAAACCAGATATAACAATCATTTTGCGGAAACCAGGTCTCATCGTTCCCTCCATGGAATGTTGAGAAATAAAGTGCATCAACAAGATCTCCATTGCTAACAAACTGCAGGTTATTAATATTCAGTGCTTCTTCACCGTTATACCACACCTGGACTTCACCGTCTTTATTTGTTCCTGTATTTATCTTAACCCGCTCAGTTATATTTACCCACTCCCCTTTCGGGAAATAGATGTCGTTGCCAGTCTTACCTTTCAGTGCAAAATCTTCTCCGTATGTTCCCGGTTTGTCCATATAGTAAAGATATAGTACGGCTTTTCCGTTTGTCCTCCACATAAATCTGGCTGAAAATCCGTTTGTGCCGTCACATGTTTCTCCGCCGGAACACTTGTCGCCCCCTGATAATCCGGGTAGTTTTCCTCCGTGGTTAGTTGAGCCCCAGCTAAAATCATTGCTGAACCTTAACCAGTATGATACATAGTATTCGTTTTGCGGTGTCAGACCACAGGGAGCCTGATGCCCGGTTTGTGAAGGGCCTACTCCCCCTTCAGGATAATATACCTGAAGGGATTTATTTCCTGAATATGATACGCTGTCAACAACTACAGCTCTTTCAGGGCCGTTAGTCCATGTAACATTCAGGAATCCCTCAGATTCCCAAACCTCTCCGGTATATTGTGTGCCGGCATTCTTTGATTCGAGATCAACATGTATTTGTGCAACTGCCGACACTATTCTGAAGGTTATCAAGAGAAAGGAAATAATTTTAATAAGAATTTTCATTTAACAGATAATAATTTTTTAAGTAGTAAAGATAACAGCAATTTTCTGTTTTTAAAAAACAGGAATGATATATGCATTTTGTTCAAATTATTGGCTCTAACTATAATATGTTATATTTGATATTGATTTATGTTTAAACACCCAATAATTATTTATCATGAGATCAGCAATACTTATTATATGCATATTTATATTCTATAGTTGTAATAATAATATAGATACATCCTCCGGGTACCCGGTAAAACCGGTTGATATTAAAAACGTCAGACTTACAGATAACTTCTGGCTTCAAAAAATAAAAACGATAGTAAATACAACCATTCCATATGCATTTGACAAGTGCACCAAGGAAGGGCGCATGGACAATTTTCTTATAGCCGGAGGAAAAATGGAAGGCGAAACAAGAGGCGCTATGCCATTTGATGACACGGATGTTTATAAGATAATTGAAGGGGCATCATATTCACTTATAATATTTCCGGATGAGGAGCTGGAAGCTTACCTGGATTCGGTTATCACCATTATAAGTATTGGTCAGGAGGATGATGGTTACCTCACTACATGGAGGACAATAAATCCCCGGAAACCACCTGCCGGCTGGGTAAAACCCGGAGGAAGGTGGGAACACCTGGAATCAAGCCATGAGCTTTATAACAGCGGTCATATGTTTGAAGCTGCCGCAGCACATTATAAAGCAACAGGTAAAACAAATTTTCTGGAAATTGCCGTCAAAAATGCTGATTTGTTGGTGGAAACTTTCGGACCGGGGAAAAATATTCAGATTCCCGGACACCAGATTGTTGAAACAGGATTAATAAAATTATATCATGTGACAGGCAACAAAAAATACAAGGAGCTGGCAAAGCATTTTCTTGATCAAAGGGGCAACGATGAAGTGCGCGAACTAATCGGGCCCTACTGCCAGGATCATATTCCTGTAATACAGCAGGATGAAGTTACAGGGCATGCTGTACGGGCAACTTATATGTATGCAGGCATGACTGATATTGCCGCAATATACAGGGATACAGCATATTTGAAGGCTGTTAATAAGTTATGGGAGAATATGGTAAATAAGAAGTTGTACATCACAGGAGGTATTGGAGCCCGGCATGAGGGCGAGTCATTTGGTGATAATTATGAACTGCCGAATTTAACTGCCTATAGCGAAACATGTGCTGCAATAGGCAGCGTATACTGGAGCCACAGGATGTTTTTACTTTCCGGGGATGTTAAATATTATGATATTATTGAAAGAACATTGTACAATGGTGTGATCAGTGGTATATCACTGGCAGGGGACAGGTTTTTTTATACTAATCCTCTTGAGGCTGACGGCAAATATGCTTTTAATCACGGAGCGTGCACCCGGCAATCCTGGTTCGACTGCTCATGCTGCCCGACAAACCTGATACGCTTCATTCCTTCAGTCCCCGGATTGATTTATGCAACACTTGCTGACAGCCTGTTTATTAATCTTTTTGTGTCCAATGAGGCAATTGTCCGTTTAACAGAAACAGATATTCAGGTTTCACAAAAAACAGATTATCCATGGAATGGCGATATCAGTATTTCTGTAAGTCCTTCAGAAAAAAGAAAATTCAGCATCAAATTACGTGTTCCTTGCTGGGCGAATAATAAACCTTTACCGGGCAATTTATACAAATATGTGTATTCCGGATCAGAAAAAATCAGTTTAAAAATCAACGGTGAAGAAGAAGATCCAGTTTATAAAAACGGATATATTGAGCTTACCCGGAACTGGAAAAAGGGAGATGCCATCAATATTACTTTACCTATGGAGGTTCGGCGTGTTGCTGCCCATGAAAATATCAGTGAAAATAAGAATCTAATCGCAATAGAGCGGGGTCCCATTGTTTATTGCGCAGAGGAGATAGACAATCCCGGTGATTTTTCACAGCTTACTATTCCTGCTGATGCTGAATTTCAAGTTGAAAAACGGGAAGACTTGTTAAACGGAGTGAATGTAATTACGTGTATATGTCAGACTAAAAGTCGCGATACCGCAAATAAAATTGTTCTGGTGCCATATTATGCATGGTCGAACAGAGGTGTTGGCAAGATGAAAGTCTGGATTCAAGACTGATAAGAAGTCTGTCACAAATATTAGGTTAACATTTGCATGGTGTTTTATTGAAGACTTATATACTATTTATAAAGAAAGGGAACAGTTAAATTCTCCAAATGAACCTTAATCTTTCTGAACAAATGTAACCACGCTTTCCCCGGGCAACGAATATGTAAATGCATTACCCACGACTGATACATCCGGCCTTTTGCTAAGATCATTAGTCAGCGAAGTTATATATGGTGTTACTGAACCTACTGTACCGTTATGGAGGACAAACTGCTGGGCTGTAACAGAGGAACGTTGATTAATAGCAACAATAACTGTCCTTATTCCTTTGTAAGCGCTAACATAGATATCGGGTTTAGGATTTTCGGTGGCTTCAACACGGTAATCACCGGGATTGATAAACTTTGAATAGTTTGACATTATATATCCGCGTTTTGTTATAATATTATCTTCTCCGAGAGGCCCGTAGAACCTTTTCACATACCACCATATATAAGCGCTGAAGTTGGCATTTGCCAGGCAGTCATGGATTTCTTTTGCTGTAGCAAAGACCGCCTCCCAGCGTATTGCTGTATCAAGGTGTTCAGTCATCCATACTTCTTTACCTTTCTCCCGGGCGAGGGGGTAGTCTGCTATTCCTGAGCCATAAATATGTCCTCCAATGATATCAACATTTTCAGCAGCGCCTTCATCATTGAGTATAAAGTTTGAATAGTTCTGGTTAAAGTTATATGATTCAGGGGCTACAACTCTTGTACTTGTTATAGCCGATCCGTGATCCCTGAGAAAGTCACGCATCATTCCTGATGACCAGTCGCACGACTCATAAGATACCTGTATATCCGGCTCATTTTGAATTGATAAGGCGTACAGGTCGGCTTCATCATCATCCTTACTGCAGGCTGATAAAACACGTATACAAACAAGTACAGACAGGATAATAACAAATACTCCTGTCAATTTTATACGTGGGATTTTTAATACCATAATTGCCGGTTTGTTTATGTACAAACACAGATATATAATTAAGATATATTAGAACCTCTGAACCCTATTAGTTTTTGAGGCCGCTTCTTTCCAACAATGGTTCTATAGATGGCTCATGACCTCGGAATTTTTTATAGAGCTCCATAGGATGTTTAGTACCACCTTTGGCCAGGATATTTTCCCTGAACGATTTTGCTGTTTCCTTATCATATATTCCATTAGCTTTGAACAATGAGAATGCATCTGCCTCAAGTACTTCAGCCCATTTATAACCATAGTATCCAGCAGCGTATCCACCTGAGAAGATATGGTTAAAAGCTGGGCTCATTACATAATCTTTAAGTTCAGGAAATACTTCTGTTGGAGCCATAGCCTTATTTTCAAATTCAGCTATAGATCCTGTGTAGGGTTCAACAATACTGTGCCATGCCATATCATTTAACCCAAAGCTTATTTGCCTGACAAATGAATAACCGGTATTGAAATTTATACTTTCAAATATTTTGTTTAATAAATCATCAGGAATTTTTTCTCCTGTTTTATAATGAACAGCGACGTTGTCTAACCATTCTTTTTCCCTTGCCCAGTTTTCCATAATTTGTGAAGGTAATTCAACAAAATCACGATACACATTTGTCCCTGACAAAGTCCAGTAGTCGCATTCGCTTAAAATACTGTGGAGGCCATGCCCGACTTCATGTAAAAAGGTTCGTACTTCATTGTATGTAAGCAATGAAGGAACAGTCTCAGTTGGCCTCGTGAAATTAAATACTAATGATACATGTGGCCTGACATCTTTGCCGTCAGTTTTATACTGCTCAAGGTAATTGGTCATCCAGGCACCACCTTTTTTACTTTCCCTGGGAAAGAAATCCAGATATAAAATTGCCAGGTAATTATTATTTTCGTCCAGCACTTCATAGGTTTCTACCTCAGGATGATAAACCTGGATTTCAGAATTTTTTCTGAAGCTTATGCCGTATAGTTTATTCAGTAAATCAAAAATCCCTTTCTTAACATTCTCAAGTGCAAAATATGGTTTTGTTATTTCATCATCAATGTCGAACTTTTCTTTTTTAAGTTTTTCTGAATAATAATACCAGTCCCATTTCTGAATTTTAAAATCAGCTCCCATACTATCAGCAAATTCCTGTACTTCATTATATTCTTTTTTCAGATATGGAAGTGATGCATCCAGCAGGTTGCTGAGAAATGTATTCACCCTCTCCGGAGTTTCAGCCATACGGTTTTCAAGAATATATTGGGCATATGTATCATAACCGAGAATATTTGCCAGCTTTAACCTTAATTCAACAATACGCCTTATATTCTCCTGGTTATCAGTTTCGTTGTTTTTTAATCCACGGCTGTTATATGCTTTATATATCTTTTCCCTTAAATCCCTGTTATCGGCATATTTCAAGAATGGCACATAGCTTGGATATTGCAGAGTAAATATCCAGCCTTCTTTTTCTCTTTCCCTGGCAGTATTAGCAGCTGTCTCTATAAGATATTCCGGCAGACCTGACAGATCTTCCTCATTTGTTATATGCAGTTCATAACCATTGGTTTCAGCCAGCACATTATCTCCGAATTTAAGAGTCAGTTGGGAAAGTTCTTTTGTTAACTCCCTGAATTCCTTTTTATCTTCAGGATCCAGATTAGCTCCGTTTCTGATAAAATCCTTATAGGTGTCCTTAAGTAACATCTGCTGCTCAACAGTGAGTTCATAGCTGTCCTTATTCTCATACACTTCCTTGACTCTGCTGAACAATTCCTCATTCAGACTGATATCATTATAGAATTCTGTTAGCATTGCAGATATATCCTGTGCAGTTTTTTGAATTTCTTCGTTTGTATTTGCCGAATTTATATTGAAGAATATATTTGATAAGTGATTAATTTTTATAGTACTATTTTCAAGGGCTTCAATAGTATTTTTAAATGTTGCTGCCTCGGAATTATTTACTATTCTGTCAACCTCAGATTTGGCTAAAGTAACGGCTTCAGCAATTGCAGGTTTGAAGTCCCCGGTTTTTATTTTATCAAAAGGTACTGTTTGAAATGGTGTATTGAATTCTGTCATAAGTATATTGTCTTTTGTGAAAATATTGTTATCATTACATGCCATAGAACCAAATAATAACAATAGAATAAATAATTTTTTGTTTTTCATGATTTAATAATTTAATATTCAGTATTTGCAATGTTAGCTTATTATAACGATATATACAAGATAAAACCATACAGTTATTTATGATTTACATCATGTTTATATTCAATCATATCAGGAGTGTTTTATGCTAATTGTACAGTGATAATTTCGAGTAATTAATATTATTTTAAAAATGGAGATTTTACAGACAAATAAGAAAAGACTAATATTTTATTCAGTTCTTAGCGGTTTGTTACTTGTTCCACCCTGGTATCAATGGGGGCATGGATTCGTTGTATTGATAGCACTTATACCATTACTATTTGTTGAGGATTACCTTGATGAGAAAAAGGAAGAATACAGGTCAGTGAAGATGTTTATATATGCATTATTGACATTTTCTATCTGGAATCTGGGAGCAACATGGTGGATTGTAAATGCAACGGTTATCGGAGTAGTATTTTCCGTAATTGTTAATTCAACATTGGTAAGCGCGGTTTTCTGGATTTTTCATATAACCAAGAGAAAGTTGGGCAGGCACCCCGGATATTTTGCACTTATTGTATACTGGATAACCTTTGAGCATTTTTATTTAAATGCAGAAATTACTAATCCATGGTTAACACTGGGGCATGCGTTCAACTATAATATCAAGCTGATACAATGGTATGATGTTACAGGAGTGATAGGAGGTTCTTTATGGGTATTAGTAGTTAATATTTTATTATTTGGTATCGCAAAGCAGTACATAAATCAGAGGAACTTAAAGAATTTAAGAAGCTCAATAATTATTGCTGTATTTATTATTATTCTCCCTGTGACAATCTCATTGGTCAGGTTTTATACATATAAGGAAGTGTCTAATCCAAGGAATATTGTTGTACTGCAGCCAAATATCGATCCCTATCAGAAATTCATTGCTATTCCCAGTATGCAACAAACACAGATTCAACTGGAACTGGCGGAAAAGTATGTTGATGAGTATACTGACTATGTCGTTGGACCTGAAACATCAATAAATAATAGCATCTGGATGGATCAAGTGGAATATGTCCCTGATATAAGGATGATCAGGAGTTTCATGAATAAATACCCGAAATTGAAATATGTTGTTGGTGTTCAATGCTATAAAAGATATAAGGCTGGTGATAAACTTACAACAACAGCAAGAAAAATACCAGGTACAAATATATATTATGATAGTTATAATGCGGCGATGCAGCTGGATTCAACATATTATGTGCCTTTCTATTTTAAGTCACAATTAGTGGTAGGAGTTGAGAAAATGCCATATACCAGGTACTTGAAATTCTTAAAGGGACTCACAATAAAGCTTGGCGGTACATTTCGAAGCTGGGGGACACAGGATTATCGCGGGACCTTTTTATCACCGCAGGATTCAATAAGAATAGGGCCAGTGATATGCTGGGAATCGGTTTTTGGCGAATTTGTAACAGGTTATATAAAGAATGGGGCGAATTATATTTTTGTTATCACAAATGACGGCTGGTGGGGAGACACACCCGGGTATCATCAGCACAATGCTATTTCATGTGTCCGTGCCATTGAAACACGCAGGAGTATTGCCCGGTCAGCGAACACGGGGATATCCTGTTTTATAAATCAACGCGGCGAGGTCCTTCAGGAACTTGGATGGTGGAAAAGGGGTGCTATTAAAGGCACGATAAATGCCAATGATAAATTAACATTTTATGTCAGGCATGGCGATTTTATACCAGGAATAGCAAGATTCTTTGCATTACTTATCCTGTTATATACAATAGTAAGGATGCTTATAAAAGGAAAATAGTGGTTATTATTTGTCCATTACCTTGAATTCACCTGCGACCTTAACAAATATAAAAAACACAAGCACTCCAAGCATGCAGTGTGCTCCCAGTATATACCAGACATATTCTGGATTATGTGCTTTTTCAAAATAGCCAAAGAGCTTTGTATAATAACCGCTCAGAAGAGCCCCGATACAAGTTGCCAGAAAATTTGAGCCCATATACAAACCTGCTTTCTCCTTGGGAGCTATCCATGTTATATATTCCTGTATACGGGGTGAAGATATCATTTCCCCCACTGCAAAGATAAATATGCCCAGTATTACTACTCCGGGGGCAAGGTTGATAGAAAAACCAATAAGCAAGAATCCCAGCCCGGCAACAAAAACTCCAAATCCAAATGATGGAAGAGCGCGCCTTTTCTCAAAAAGTCTTGAAATAAAATATTGCAGGACTAAAATTATCCAGCCCGTATGAGCTATAGCTTCACCGTTAATACGCCATATGCCTTCTTCCTGCCGGGATAATAGTCGTGCAAAGCCACCTCCGAAAATATTCTCAATTGATGTGAATAAATTTGCTGTGTCAATATGTTTGTCAACGTATGCAGGGCATATATTAAAAAACGCCCAGAAAGGAAGCCAGAAAAATAATCCCAGAAGCAAAAGAAAAACTGCGTACTTGGCATCAGTAATAGTAGAAAATATCTCCCGTATCTTTCTGCCGATGCTATCTGTTGATTTTTCTTTCTCCGGCTCTTTATATAAAATCAGTGTAATTACAAACATAATTGTTATAGCTATTCCAGCCATCAGAAAGGCATAATTCCATGAAATAGCACGTAATTTTCCAGCAACAATAGGACCGAATGATGCTCCGACATTAACCATAAGGTAAAAAATGCCAAAACCAAGAGTTTTGTTTGATGAGTCGGTAGTGAGCCTTACTGTTCCTGAGATTAGCGGCTTGAATATTCCTGCTGCAAATCCTATGCTTAACATAGTAAGCATAATTTCATTGTATGAATCAGCAATAAGAAGTAACAATACTGAAGGGATATAGGCAAGGTAGGATATTATCAATACTCTTTTGAAGCCAAAGCGGTCGGCAAATGTACCGCTGAATACGGGAATAAAATAAGAGACAAAAAGGAAAAGCCCCTGGATAGTGCCTGACTGGTCTCTTGTGTATCCAAGGGATTCCATATACATAAGGAATCCCATAAAGATACCATAATATGCAAACCTCTCGAGTATTTCAATACTGTTTGCTACCCAGAATACTTTTGGAAAAGCTGACCTTGCTTTCTTAACGGTCATTTTATCCAAGACCTAATTCCTCCATTGATTTACTTACCTTGGCAGCAATTTCTTCAAATCTCTTCTGATATTTTTCATTATACATGCATGTATGCAATTTTGTCCAGTCCTGTGACCATTTAGCTGCTTCTGTAGCTGCTTCAGTATATTTCATAATAGTTTTACTGTCATATGGGTTCTTCTGGTATTCCTTAAGAACCTGGATGTATAAAGTAATCCATTCTTCATAGCTATCAAGAAAATCATCACAATTTTTAATTTCCTTATCACTTTCTTTAATGCTTTTTTTCGTAGTAACATCTTCAGAAGCTTCCCCGGCAGATTCCTTATCACTACTTGTTGATCCGCCGCCGCAAGAGTAAATAATCACTAATGATACGAAGCATAATAAACTAATAAGCTTTTTCATAATTCATTAAGTTTTAAAATTACTATACTAGAAATTATTGGATATTTAATTACAGACTATTGAATCAGTAATCGCCAATGCTAAAGATAAACAAATTATGTTGAATGATTAAAATATGCAGGTTTTTTATAAAATAATATATAAGGATTTAATTCGAAAATAAGCGTGCAATTTATTTTATTTATGAAAATTCATATCAGTACTATTTTCAGTGATTTGTTTTTTTATTAAATTAGATAATTATAACATGAGAATAGCAAAATTAACTAATGAAGCAAACACGATCATACAGGGAAATTTTGTTAGAGAATATTGAATTAAAAAAAAGGATACGGGAACTGGAGGGCAAGTCGGCAGATAATATTGAGATGGAATCCTTACATGAAAATTCGTTTTATAAGAAAAGATTCTACAAGATTACTGAGAATGTTAAAGATGTTATATATAAAATGTCACTGCCTGAGGGCAAATATGATTATATTAGTCCACAGTCAATAGAACTTTTCGGATACACACCGGAGGAATTTTATAATACACCCTTGCTGGTAAGGCGCCTTATACATCCTGATTCATTTACATATTTTAAGGAACACTGGAAAAAACTACTTTCAGGGAATGTTCCTGATTATTATGAATTAATGATCATTAAGAAATCCGGAGAAACAAGGTGGGTTCAGCAGAAAAACCTGATAATCACTGATAAAAGCGATAAACCTGTCTCAATAGAAGGAATTGTTACAGATATAACCGAAAAGAAGTCTGCAGAAGAAAAATTAAAGAAAAGTGAAGAAAAATTCAGAGCATATATTGAAAGTTCACCTACTAATATATTCTTACTGGACGGAGATGAGAAATTTAGTTATGTTAATCCTTCTGCTTGCAAATTACTCGGTTATAAGGAAAGCTCTCTTCTTAAAATGTCATTTATTAACATTCTGAATTCGAAAAAGGAGGGATTAAATATACACCAGCTTCATGAGGATGGAAAAAGGCTTAATAATGAATTTGAATTTATCAGGGGTGACGGGAAACTGGTTAATGTTCTGCTGGATATTGAAAAATTGACAAATAACAGGTATATAGTGTATTGTACAGATATTACTGAACGTAAGGTACTTGAAAAGGCATTTGCCAGAAAATCAAAACTGCTTGTTGAATCCCAGCAAATTGCCGGAATGGGGAACCTTACAATTTCCCCATCTTATGAGATTATTGAATGGTCTAATGAGATCTACAATATTCTTGAAATAAAGGGGCATAAAATGCCGCCTGGTTTCAAGGAATACCTGCAATTGGTACATCCCGAGGATAGGAAAATACTTAAAGGCAATATCAAAACGCAGTTTACTTCAAGAAAAAGCCTCTTATCATATGAATACAGGATTAGGCTTCCCTCGGGCAGTATTAAGTACTTATATAATACCAGTAAACAAGCTTTAAAAAAAAATGGTGAAGTTGATTACCTTGTTGTAACTGTACAGGATATTACTGAGCGCAAGAATATTGAAAAAGAATTAAGAAACCAGCGTGACAGGGCGCAGCAATATCTTGATATAATAGAGGTAATACTTGTAATATTAAATGAAAAGGGAAAGATAACGCTTATAAATAAGAAGGGATGCAGGGTGCTGGGGATCAAGGAGAAGCAAATGCTTGGAAAAGACTGGTATGATATAGCCATACCTTCCAGATGCAGGAAAGAGATGAAAGGACTTTTCAGAAAACTGGTTAATAAAGAGATTAAGCCGGTTGAAAATTATGAGCACTCTATTATCACAAAAAACGGTGAGGAGAGGATATTTATCTGGAACAAGACATTGCTGGAAGACCATTCCGGTAAGGTTAACGGAGTGTTAGTAGCAGGAAAGGATATTACGGAATATAAGAAAGCTGAAATTGCACTGGAAGAGAGTCACAACAGGTATTTGAACCTTTTTAACAATACCGGGACAGCCACATGCCTCCTTGATAAGAACGGATTTATTACATTATGTAATTCCAAATTTGAAAGGCTGTCCGGATATACAAAAAAGGAAATAGAAGGCAAAATGAAATGGTCAGATCTCACAGCCAAAGAGGATTTAAAAAGAGTTCAGTCAATACAAAATCATAGGATGAACAATACGGGAAACCCACCGGATGATTACGAATTTGATTTTATAGATAAAAATAGTAACAGGAAAGATATTCATATTCAGGTAGGGATGCTTCCCGGCTTCGAAGAAAGCATTGCTTCATTAGTGGATATAACTGAGAGAAAAAGAGCTGAGAGAGCATTGATAGAAAGTGAAGCACAGAAAAAAGCAATATTAAATACATTACCTCATCTGGCATGGCTGAAAAATACTGATGGAATTTATTTATCAGTGAATGAGTCTTTTGCGCGGATGTTAAATTTTAAGGCAGAGGATATTATTGGTAAAACTGATTATGATTTGTACCCAAAGGAGTTGGCTGATAAATACAGGGGTGAGGATGATAATATAATAAAAACAAAAATCCCCAGTTTTTTGCAGGAGAGAACCGGCAACAAGTGGCATGAGACATTTAAGGCTCCGATTATAGACAGTGCCGGTAATGTAACGGGTGTTACAGGTATATCGCTTGATATAACTGACCGTAAGCAGGTGGAAGAATCATTGCGTGAGAGTGAAGAACGGTTCAGGAGTTTTTACGAGAGCGCCACAATAGGATTATACCGTACTACACCGGATGGACATATTATCATGGCAAATAATGCTGCTGTGAGGATTCTGGGGTACGATTCCTTTAATGAGCTTGCACACCGTAATCTTGAAAGGGACGGCTTTGATTCTTCATACCCGCGTAGTGAGTTCAAGGAACGCCTGGAAAAAGATGGGGTAATCATTGGCATCGAAAATGCATGGACAAGGAGGGACGGCACTACTATATATGTACGTGAGAGTGCAAGGGCAATAAGAAACAAAAAGGGCGAAATTGTATATTATGACGGGACATTTGAGGATATCACAGAAAGGAAACACTACGAAAGAGAATTACAGCTGGCAAAGGAAAGGGCAGAGGAGAGTGATAAACTAAAATCGGCGTTCCTGGCAAATATGAGCCATGAAATAAGAACCCCTATGAATGCAATAATAGGATTTGCTAATTTGCTTAAATACAAAAAGTTTACTGAGGCCAGAAAAGAAGTATTTATTGATATTATTAATACAAAAAGCAAACAACTCCTGCAGATAATTTCTGATATTATTGATATTTCTAAAATTGAAGCCGGCCAACTCACTATCAGAAATAAGAATTTCTCATTAAACGGTCTTATTGACCAGCTTGCATTATATTTTAATACACTTAAGAAGCAGGAAAACAAACCAATTGAAATAAACCTTCATTACGGACTGCCTGAGGAAAAATCATACATATACTCTGATAATATCAGAATAGAGCAGATATTAACAAATCTTTTATCAAACGCATATAAATTTACTGAAAGTGGGAAAATCGATATAGGCTATGAGATTCAGAAATTTAAACATATTATCTTCTTTGTTAAGGATACAGGTATCGGATTGACAGAATATGAGCAATCAGTGATTTTTGACAGGTTCAGGCAGGTAAGCTCTTCGTTTAACCGCCTCTACAGCGGTACAGGCCTGGGATTATCAATATCCAGAGGTTTGGCTGAAAAACTTGGCGGTTCAATATGGCTGGAATCAGAACTCAACAAGGGTTCCAGTTTTTATTTAAAAATACCTTATAATCCGGGGATCCCTCTGCATAAGAAAAAAGCACCTGAGATTGCTGACCGGCACGATTGGAAAGGAAAAACAATACTTATTGCAGAAGATGAAGATATAAACTTTGTTTTCCTGGAGACTTTAATAAAATCAACAAATGCATCCGTTATTCGCGCAACAAAT
>CAZFHF010000024.1:0-15472 GCA_964518655.1 uncultured Bacteroidales bacterium
CATACCGGAGAGAATAAATAATAACCGGTGTATATGAAAAGAGCATTTAAAACGGGATTTATTGTTTTAATAAATGTCCGGCGGAGGATAGCAAATATTGCACGAAAGTAAATAGCTATGTTTATCAAAAAACTGAAAAAACTTATGTTTTTTCTTGAAAAGTGTTTTCTTGCATAAATCAGCATTGCATTGTAAAAGACCACAACGTAGTTAATACTGCTTTTTTTTGTACTTTCCCCTTTATAATGAATAATAGTTGTTTTTGGAAAGTAGTAATTTTTGTAACCAGCTGATTTAATACGGTATGATATATCTATATCTTCTCCGTACATAAAGAAGTCCTCATCAAATAATCCCGTTTTATCCAGCACTTTTCTTCTGATAAGCATAAATGCACCCGGAAGAACATCAACTTCATGTATTTCTTCTTTATTCAGGTATCCGAGATGATACTGCCCGAATCGTCTTGACCTTGGAAACAGTGCTGATAACCCGAATATCTTATAGAAGGCAACAGCTGGTGTTGGTAGCGAACGTTTCGATTCAGGAAGGAAATTTCCTTTACCGTCTATCATTTTTACTCCCAGACTTCCGGCATCAGGCGTATTATTCATAAATTTCAGGCATCTGTTAAAAGTATGTTCCTCAACAATCGTATCAGGATTTAGAATAAGAATATATTCACCCGATGCTTTTTTAATTGCCTGATTGTTGGCCCTGGCAAATCCCAGATTTTCCTTGTTCTCAATTAATTTGACCTCAGGAAATTTTTCCTTGATCATCGTACATGAGCCATCTACGGAATTATTATCTACAACAAAAATTTCAGATTTAATATTTCTGGATGAATTTAGAACTGAATGTAAACACTGTTCCAGAAAATACTTTACATTGTAGTTTACTATTATTATTGAAAGGTCCATGAATAATCAAACAAAGGAATCAAATTTATAACTTTTTTGGTATAGATATACATTATTGAATTATACAAGGAATCAGATACTTTATTTGGGCAGGCTTTTGGCACATTCCATCAATGCCATTCTGCATCCATTTTCATCGCCTAAAGAACAGGCTTTATGAAAATAAGGGCAAGCATTTTCTTTATCCTCCAGCCGGAAATAAGACATCCCCAGGTTAAAAAAAGTAACAGGGTTATCCTGACTTAGTTCCACAGCACGGGTAAAATTATCAACAGCCATTTTATAGTCCTCCAGATCATAATAAACCATTCCCCTGCTATGATAAGCACTGGCATTAGTGTTATTAAGTTCAATAGATTTTGTAAGGTCTTCCATAGCCAAATCATAATCCTTTATATTCAGATACGCAACACCCCGGTTTAGATAGACTTTGTACAAATCAATCGGCCTGTTCAGATCCATCACTTTATTAAAATCATCTAATGCCCTATAGTACTTTTCTTTTGCTATGTTTATCAGCCCTTTTAAATAGTGAAATTCGGGCTCGGAAGGAAAATCCTTAATGGCATCATCTGCAAGCTTCGATGCCTCTTTCATGTTATCCATCTGATAATAAATATTGATCCTTTTCTGTAAAGCATTAATATTTCGGGGTGACTGGTCTAAAGCACGTTCAACTTTTTCCAGGGATTTGTTAAAATCTGATTTTTCCAGCGCTATATCTGCTTCCTCTAATAACCGATCAACAGCAGAATTGTCTTGCGCTAAAGCCTTAAAACAGGTTGAGAAAATAATCAGGCCTATGATTAACGATTTCATGTAAAGTACTAAAGTAGGTTATAAAAACAACTCTAATATAAATATTATGATCATGCAAGACAATAAATCTGCCAGTTATTTTATGAACATTAGCTTTTGGCAAGTTTCTTCAGATCATTTTCAAGAAAACCATCAGGATGTTTATTATCTATTTTATGATAATTAAAATAGTAAAAATTTGCATCCCCTGCCCCGATAATTATTTTATAACATCTGGCGTTTATTTTTGTACCTTCAGGCCCAACCTTATGCAGAAAAACCACATTTTCATCCCTTTCTGCTATAGCATCTTCAATCTCATCTTTTGTGACAATCCTGAACTTATAGGGATAAATCTTTTTAATTCTTGCCGCTGAATTTATTTCTTTAGTAAGTTCATTTTCAAGCAAATAAAGAGTTTTTTCCCTGATATCTTTTATGTTGTCATTATAATGCTTGAATACATTTGCAGATACTATCTCAGGATGTTCTTTTATCAGTAATGCATGTTTCTGGATAAAACGCACAAGAATGCCCAGTTTGTAACCATAATTTTCCTCCCCGACATTATAATAGGCTACAGGTACAGAAGCAATATCAGGCATCTGATTCATACGGAAATAATCTCCGCCCAGTGACAAATGCAGGAACCTGTATTTTGCATCCGTTTTATCATTTTCAAAAGTAACCTGTGTCATATATAAAAAAGAATATTGAGGGTCAAACCTCTTTTCTTCAAACTCCTTAAATGAGATAAAGTCATATTCCGTGATTTCCCATTCCTGCTCCATCACTGTTTTTATAACATAATTGTACTCTAAAAGCGGATTGTTAGGCAGAACAACAAGCGTTTTGGTAGTAAAAAACGCATCAATATCTTCTCTTGAAGGGATGTAGTCCTGTGAGTAAATGGTAATACCCAGACAGGCGACCAGAAATGATAAAATTATTTTTTTCATCCTTTTTATTTTTTTGATTATAAAAACTTAATTTAAAATTGTTCCCTTAATATATCTAATCTATGGTAAAATAAAGCGGGTTTCTTTCATTAAATTTTCTGATGTATAAAAACTTAAGTTGTTTCTTTTTTCTGTTTCTCAGAGCTGCATATTCATCATGTAATTCCGGATCTCTCATTAACAGGACTTCCACACTTGCAACATCATAATCAAGAACGGTACCTGTACTAAAATCCAGTAAGTATTGACGCATTTCAGTTCTTGTATTAGCTGTCGGACTTACTCCATAAGGACTATAACGATAGTCATAATATGAATAGGGATAATAAGCACTATTATAAGAAGTATGGCTGGCAACAAAATGGCATATACTTCCTATAATAATTATTCTGTAAAATCCATCATTAATACCTATATATAATATTCCATTCTGTGAATATCCCCATATGTTTTTTGTTTTTATTGATTGCTGGGTACCAAAGTTGTCAAAATAGCGTATTTCTTTAAGCTCCAGGATCTTCGAAAAGAAATACGGATCATCATATGCTGCACTGGAAAGTATACGGGACTTTGGAATAGGGTTGTTGGCCCTGACTTGCCGGAAATTTATGAAAACACCCTCCTTAAACTTAAAATCGGGCGTATATTTTATCATATTTGAAGAATCAGCCTGGCTGAACAGAAATGAAGACGTTAATAAACATATTGCAAGACCAAAGATATTACGCATTATTATTCTATCAATTATTAGAAGCATAATAACAAAAATACCCTTTTAACAGGAAAACTGAATGCATAACGATAGTAAATATAAATATATTTTCACAATGAGGCCTTTTTTGGATTAATATACTTAAGATAGGCCAATTATATTATTTCATTCAAATATTTTAACTAAATTTATAATATATTTAATTGAGAATACTAAAAAAAATATTGCAGAATATAAATTATGATGTGGGTAAATAAACTTATTGATAAGTATACTAACAAGTTCTTCAACACTCTGGAGATAAATATTGTAAACAAAATAATACTTGTTTATTTTATTAGTATTATTGCGTTTATTGCTTTCCTGATATTTGGGATTATTGCAATTATAAATTCATATTATTTTCTTGCAGCATTTCTTTTATTAGCATTTATTGTCTTAACAAGCAATTTCCTTTACTTAAAAAATACGGGAAAGCATAAATTATGTGGCTATATACTTATCTATACCATTACCGTAATCTTTCTAATGCTGCTTGTAACTGGCGGAACAAGGGGCACAGGTCATCTGTGGCTCTATTGTTATCCCATACTCGTAATCTCTACCCTGGGATCAAAACAGGGAGGATATTATTCTATAGGATTTTTTCTTGCCATCCTTACGATTTTAATAATTCATAAATACCTGCCTGTAGAACTGAATTATACCAGTACCTTTTCTGTGAGATTTCTAAGTACTTACATAATAATTCATTTAGTTATATATTTTTTTGAATTCCAGAGGAATTATAATTATCAGAAGATGATTAGATCAATACTGGCTACGAAAGAGGAAAGCACCATGAAGGATGATTTTATTTCCAAGCTCTCACATCAGATAAGAACCCCGCTTAACAATATAACAATTATATCAAACCTTATAAATAGGAGCAAGCTTGATTCCAGGCACAGAGATTTATTTGATACAATAATCGCATCTACGAATAACCTGATTGATATAGTAAACAATATTGTTAAAGTATCAAATATTAAACTGGTTGATGAAGTTGTTACAAAGGTGAAGTTTGATTTTTATGAAACTATTAATAATACTCTGATACTGTTCAGGGAACAATACAGGAACAAGCTGAACCTGAGCTTCACCTATTCGAAGAAGATAAAAAATGCACTTATTGGAGATCCGGTGAGAATTAAACAGCTTTTTATGAATATTATTGAGAATGTGATTAAGGCATCCGACGAGAGAAAAGTAAGTATTGAAATTGATGTTGAACTCAAGAAAGAAACGCTGAAAAAAGCAGAATTATTGTTTAACATAAAATTCCCTTTCCTTGCACTCACAAAAGATGAATATGGAATTTTTCATGTTGAGTCTGACAAGAAACTGATAAATTCCAGTACCCGGGAAATTATTGACAGGCAATTAGATTTTTCAATTGCCAGTAGAATTATTTCTCTGCACAACGGGGATCTTGAGGTTAATAATCATGCTAATCAAACAATCATAACATTTCTGCTTAAATTCAACAAGCATGTTGAAAGTATAGAACCGGGGAAGAAAGATGAGCAAGAAATAAAAACAGAGGAATTATTAAAGATAGATAAGACGAAAGTTAATCTAAAAGATGCCAACATCCTTTTGGTTGAAGATAATGCTGTTAACCAGAAGATTATTTTACTAAGCTTAAAGAATAGTGTCAGAAATATTGATCTGGCGAACCACGGGAAAGAGGCGTTGGATAAATTCGGCAAATCAAAATACGATTTGATTTTGATGGATATTCAAATGCCAGTAATGAACGGGATATTGGCCACAAAAAAGATCAGGGAGCTGGAGTTAAGTACCAGTACTCATACACCAATTATAGCTATCACTGCCAATGCATTAACAGGGGACAGAGAGGCATGCATTGCTTCAGGGATGAATGATTATATCAGTAAACCTTTCCAGGTAGAGGTCCTGGTTCAGAAAATGAAAGTACTACTTGAAAAAGAATTCTGATAGTATTTATACCTTCGAGTTTATTTTAAAACCAATAATCAGAATATCATCCACCTGTTCAAGCTCAGCTTTCCATTTAAAAAAACTGTTCTTAAGATAGTCATGCTGTTTTGACATAGGTAACTGGTTTATTGCCAGTAAAAGGTGCCTGAAGCGTCTGTATTTAAATTTCTTACCCTCTGGTCCCCCGAACTGATCCGCATAACCATCAGAGAAAATATAAATAATATCTCCGTCCATCAAAGAAATAGTATGATTTTTAAATCCGTGTGCTTTCATTATATCCTCATTTGAATCCAGACCTACTGAAAACCTGTCACCCTTAAATTCATTTATCTTGTTATCCCTTATCAGGTACATAGGATTTAAAGCACCGGCATATTCAAGTATCATATTTTTTTTATCGAATAAGCAAAAAGCAATATCCATACCATCTTTCAGGGTAATATTTTCAACATCTGAGAAAATATTTTGAAAATCAGAGTTAAGATGTGCTAAGATTTTTGCGGGTTGCTGAATACCTTCAATGTTTGTTATATTTCTGAAAAGCTCAAAGCCGATTATGGACATAAAGGCGCCCGGGACACCATGTCCCGTACAATCGATAGCAGCAATAAATGCTTTGTTTCCTATACTATTAATCCAGTAGAAATCACCACTGACAATATCTTTAGGAATATGCAAAATAAAGGAATCAGGAAAAATAGTTTTGAATAGCTTCTCAGAAGGCATAAGCGCTGATTGTATCCGTTTTGCATAATTTATGCTATCCGTAATGTTTTTATTCTTGATCGCGAGTTCCTCTTTTTGATCCAGGATCTTCTGAGCATTGCTTTCTCTTTCCATGTTTTCAAACCTGGTTCTTTTTATGTTTTTTAAACGGTAAATAAATAACAACAAGACTATAGCAAATAAGATAACCAAAAATACAAATATTGTAATATTGGACTTCCATATTGATGATTCAATAATAATATCCAGGGATTTACCCTGATCGCTCCATACAAGATTATTCTTTGAATCTTTAACCCTAAAAATGTATTTTCCTGGCTTAAGACGTTTAACATTTACATACTTAATACTTTCATTATCAAATTTATGCATAGTATGCAGGTCAAGTATCCATTTGTTATTCTGGTATTTAATGAGTATATCATTTATTAAAATATCCGATGCCGTATCAATATCACCGGGATTAGCAGAGAAGTATTCAAATGCTGAGGTATCCCACGAATTTAAATTACTGTTTTTCCCATTTAACTGTTTTCCCTTGCTGTCCCTGTAAAAGGAACTATCATCACCAGGCTTCAGTTGATCTGTCATCACATGTTTTTCTGGTTTTGGAAAATGCACGGAAAATCCGGCTGCCGGATTAAGAAGAAGGCATAAGGGGATAATATATTTAACAGTTTGTGTAAGCAAGGATAAAACAGTTCTGATTAATACTTATAACTAATTTAGTTAACTAATTAATAAGAAACAATTTTTATTTGAAAATAGATTAATAAATAGATTGAGTATTTTCAGCAGTTTGCCAAATGCATACACATGAGGTTATTATATGCTTGCAAGTCAATTATCTGCTATTGCAGATCTTATATAAAAATTACTTATTTAAGATTTAAAGCATGATATTTATTGTGATTTCTTTTTGTTTGATACTGGTTTAACTAATTCTTCCAGCATTTCTGTAGTTAATGATTTAGGCCTTTCTATTGGATATAAAAGTGCTCTGTCCCATATTATATTGGCACACACTCCGATAGCCCTTCCTATTCCGAATAATACAGTATAAAATTCATATTCCTTAACTCCGTAATGCCATTGGATAACACCTGACTGGGCATCTACATTTGGCCAGGGATTTTTTGCCTTTCCCTGTTCTTTAAGTATAGGGGGCACAACTTTATACAGAATATCAACATATTTAAAAAGCGGATCTTTGGGCATATGTTTCAGGCAAAATTCCCTTTGAACCGTATACCTCGGATCCGTTTTCCTTAAAACTGCATGGCCGAAGCCAGGGATAACCTGTCCTGCATTTAATGTATCCCATACAAATTGTTTCATCTCATTTTGGGTTGGTATATTATCTCCCATTTTTTCCTTGAGATCCTGCAGCCACCTGAGTACTTCCTGATTAGCCAGTCCATGCAATGGTCCGGCTAATGCATTTATCATAGCTGATACTGAAAGGTAAATACTTGAAAGAGAACTTGCTACGAGGTGTCCGGTATGGGCACTTACATTTCCGCTTTCATGATCACTGTGAATAATAAAATGTAATCTTGCAACATCATCATAGGGATTATCGATACCCATCATATGCGCAAAATTACCTCCCATATCAAGGTTCGGATTTGACTGTATACGTTTTCCGTCCCGGTATAATTTGGCATATATATATGTTGCAATCTCAGGTAGCTTGGCAAGAAGGTTTAATGCATCTTCGAATGTAGGTTCCCAGTAGCTTGATTTTGGCATACCCGCATAATATTTTTTATAGAAGAACGATTCACGATGCATTGTAGTGATTGCTGATGAAAACATTGACATAGGATGGCTCAGTGAAGGAAAAGCATCAATTACTTCATATACATATCTGGGTAGTATACGTCTTTTATTAAACTCATCTTCAACATCCGACACCTCCTCTTCTGTCGGAATATCCCCTGTTAAGAGTAAATAAAGTAATCCTTCCACATATGGAATATCAGCATTTTTTGGTTTGGGAAGTTTTTTGAATACTTCCGGCAATGTATATCCCCTGTAACGTATCCCTTCGTTAGGATCTAAATATGATATATCAGTTACAAGGCTTTTAACCCCTCTCATTCCACCTATAATTTGCCCCACTGTAATATTATCAACCACAACATCACCATATTTCTCCACAAGTTTTCTGGTACGCGGTCGCCATTGGGCAATTTTTTCAGCTAGTTTTTCTTTTAGTACTGACATAATATTTTTTTTGTCTTAATTAATTTTTATAATATCAACAATTTTGTATTCACTCAGCAGCTCCATTTATACTGCTGAATATAACAATTACTAAATATAATAATTTTATATTAGAATCTCTATATTGAAAAAAAAATAATAGAATCCTGATATATTGTAAGAGGCTGTTATGACAACATACATAATTTTAAAGTCATGTTAAATGTTTTTCGTAAGCATGTACCGATGATTAACAAGACATTGTATAATGATGGGATAATCCAAAGCCAGCAGATCAAGGGCTATAATCTTTTAGCTGATAAACATATTAAGGGTTTCCCGGTCTAATTCATTTACGTCCAGTAACACAAAGAAATCAATAGTTTTAAATGCTCTGTCGATTGCAGGTGGTCCGCATACTTTGGCTCCATACCTGAGATACATATCCATCAAAGACGGCATATCAACCTTATCTACGTATGGAACCTGCAAACCCTCAGCATAACATTCAACTCCCTGTACCGGAAAAGTGCTGATTTTCTTATGGAGGTAATTATGATGCTCAAGGTAGTCCATGAATATCTTTCCTGTGACAGGATCCTGGCTGCTTATCGAGCAGCAGCCGAAAAGATATCGTTTTTGTGTATAAAATATATAATGTGCAATACCTTTCCACAGGAGAAATAATACCCTGCTGTTTCTGTGGTTTTTATCAATACAGGCACGTCCAACTTCCACTGACTTACGCAGTATTTTTCTCCCTAATTTGTTCAGGTTGAACTCACCTGAAGAATAGAAGCCAAGGCCTTTTTTTGCAGCTTCAAAAGTCTGCAGCCTGTATGTTCCGACTATTTTGTTTGCTGTCCGTTCAATCACCAGCAGATGATGGCACTGGCGGTCAAATTCGTCTTCGTCTCTTAAAGTTTTATATGATGTATCCAATCCTTCATTCAATTCCAGATTAAAAACTTCAAATCTAAGCTTTAGTACATCATCAACTTCAATAAGATTTTCGGCAAGCTTTACGATATATTTCTTATCAGAGATATTAACAATGTCATTTGCTGCTAAATTGTATTCAGGAGATGTTTCTTTCTGAATCAGAAGATTACCGAATTTTATCTGCATATTGTCCAGTTTTTGTGAAGAAATATTTTTCAAATATCATAATTCTTCACAATTTCTTCTTGTGCCGAATTTAATAAATATTTATTTAATTGAAGAACAATTTATTTCACAAAATGAGTTTTGCTGTACTAATATGCACTTAATTAAAAAGTTATGATTCCTGAAATTATCGTATCAGGAATTGCAACTTTTACATTACAGTGCAATGTGCAAAATAGGTAATATTTATGTAATTGTTGATAAACATGAAAAAAGTAAGAAATAATGTAAATATTAGGGATCTTTTAGCGGATAACAATCTTCATATCAGGTTTATAATTAAATAATTAATAAATGTATATATTGTTAATTTCAAAATTTGTATTATTACTTTTTTAATTTTCTTTTTGCTAACTTTAGGCGGGTAAAAAGGAATTAAGGATTTATTTATGCGGGGGGAATATATTATTATTTAGCTATAATTACTAATATTTAAATAAAGATTAATGAATATTACGGTTATTGGGAGTTCTAATACTGATATGATAATTAAAGTTCCCCGGATACCTAAAGCCGGGGAAATTATTTTAGGAGGCAAGTTTAGTACTGCCGCTGGTGGTAAAGGAGCCAACCAGGCTGTTGCTGCTGCAAGAGCTGGAGGTAAAGTAACATTTGTTGGCCGTGTAGGTGATGACATATTTGGAGCTCAGGCTATAAAGGGTATGGAGAAGGAAGGTATCAATATAGATTTTGTCGTTAAAGACAAAGAAGCGCCTTCAGGGATTGCTGAAATTCTTGTTTCTGATGAAGGCGGAAACAGTATTGCCGTTGCATCAGGGGCTAATCAGAATTTATCTGTCTATGATGTAATTGCTGCCAAGGAAGCAATACTGGCATCCGATATAATTCTTATGCAACTGGAAATACCGATCAAAACTGTTGAATATGCTGCAAAGTTGGCATACGACAATGGGATCAAAGTAATACTTAATCCAACACCCGGACAGCCATTACCTATCAGTATATTAAAAACAGTCACTATTCTTACACCTAATGAGTATGAAGCAGAAATGCTCACAGGGATAAAAATTGAAGATGAAGGGGCAGCTGAGGATGCAGGGAAAATATTAATGTCAAAGGGAGTAAGTAAAGTAATTATCACAATAGGCAGGAAAGGAGCTCTTATACTGGATAGCAGTGGTTCGGATCTTGTTGGCGGATTTAAGGTTAATGCTGTTGATACTACCGTTGCAGGTGATGTATTCAACGGAGCACTAGCTGTGGCTTTAGCTGAGAAAAAAAATATATGGGAAGCTGTAAAATTTAGTAATGCCGCTGCTGCACTTTCGGTAACTAAGATGGGGGCCCAGTCTTCAGTACCAAGACGGGATGATATATTAGAATTTCTTGAAAATAAATCTTAACCACATATAAATACTTCTATATAACATATTCATCCCGGCAATTCCTCAGTTATTACAACCTTTCAGATATAATAGAAAAGTTATTGGTTATAAAATATAATCCTTTTATCACTGTATTTCTGATGTTAATGTAATATGTAAAACAAGAACTTTTTACTATCGTATTAGCTTATAGAAAACGGTAAAATTTAATATTAATCTGAAGTAACGCTCATAATTTTTAATTGGTTAGACGGTTTTGCCCAAGTTGGTTTAGTTAGTAGTTTTGTTTAATTTGCGAATTGAAGGCATCTGATTTCAGATGCCTTCTTTTTTTTACCTTACCAATTCCAGTATTGGATCACCCGAGCATGCGTTGGGATATGTGATATCAAGAAAGGTTGATATTGTGGGTGCAATATCTGTTATATCAACAGCTCTTAAAATTGTGCTTCTTCCAATTTTCCATCCATACCAGATAAGAGGTATCCTTGAATCATATGCATAGGAAGAGTTATGATAAGTTGATCCATAACCTTTTTCCACCCATCCGGCTTTAAGATTTATTATAACATCACCTGATCTTTTTTGATTAAATCCGTTTTGTATTTTTTCGAAAATTCCACTTGTGAAATCAGTTGTCTGCAATGTTGTTGATGTTATTGTGTTTGCAACACCGGAAAATTGTAATATAAACTGGGCAATATAATTTTGTATTTCAACCAATTGTATTTCAGAATCCTCGATTAAAGTATGATTCAGATATATCTGTTGTGAATGATAAGCCTTAATCCAGTCGCCCTTACCATAAACATTATTTAAAGCACTTCTTAATAGTGAAATTGCTCCGTTTTGATTGAAATATCCTGCAGGTATTTTATAATCATTTAAGTAAGTAGGAATCTGGGCTACTCCATGGTCAGAGGTAACAAAAATCAATGTATTCTCCTTGCCGATTTCTTCATCAATAAAATTAAGAAAATGCGCCAATTCTCTGTCAAGTCGCAGTATAGCATCTTCTATCTCAACTGAATTAGGGCCGAAAAGACTGCCAATATTTTCAGTGGCAGTAAATGCCACAGTTATTACATCCGTATAGTCGTCTTTGCCCAGCTCTTCATTTATTATTGCTGAAATAGCAAAATCTTTAGTAAGTGTATTACCAAAGGGAGTTGATTTGAGTATAGCATAATCTTTCTTACGGTTCTTTTTCTTGCTAAGTTCAGGCAGACTGTAAGGAAATGTATGACGGCCATTTATTCCGGTTTCATATTTATTATCATCAGGAAGGCTTTCAATGTACTGATCAGCAGGGTATAAGGTATACCACTCTCTTTCAAGATATGTGTCAGGCAGTCTTTTATTGTTAAAATCGTTTACCCATGAAGGGAGGGAGTCAACATAATAGGTGCTTGTTATCCAGTTTCCTGATTCTTTATCAAACCAGTATGCGCCATTTGCAGTATGCCCGGAGGAAAGTATCGCCGGCGCAGGTTCCAGTGAAATGCCAAGAACTTTTGATTTAAAATTATTTGATAACCGCAGCTCATCTGAATAAGTTGTACTCAATAAATGTATTGGGGAGAATTTTCCCGCTTCATAGTTGCCCCCCACAGTGTTCTGTTTCTCATCGTCAATATTGCGCACTATCTTATCCTGAAGATTTAAGTACCATTCCCTGGAGACAATACCATGATTGGCAGGTACTGTGCCGGTTGCTATTGTTGAATGTCCTACACCCTCCTGAGATAATAAATAATTAAAACTGGTGTTCTTGCACACTGTCCCCCTTGTTAATAACTTCTTAAGCCCGTTTTCGTCAAATTTATCCCAGTAACGGTAAATATAATCATGACGCATCTGGCTGATTACTATGCCAATAATTAGCCTGGGTTTTTCAGATGGTATTTTTGTCCCTTCCTGTCCAAAACAACTGGTACCAATAACCAGATTTACAAATGCAACTGCTAAAAGTAAAGGATATTTCATGTTCATCAATAATATAATTACTAGTGTCAGAAAATCAAATCGATTAGATTATCAATATAAATGCAGCATCAAATACTGCCAGTTAAAAAATTAATTTGCTAATATATATTTTTTAATTCTTTTTTATAGAAAATATATGGCATAAAGCCTTTTCAGGTAATATTAATTGAGATAAAGAGATCAGACATTAAATCTTATATGCAGAATATCTCCATCATTCACAATATAATTTTTACCCTCAACGGATAATTTACCCTTTTCCCTGCAAGCATGTTCAGATCCAAAGGTTACAAAATCATTATATTTTATTACCTCAGCTCTTATAAATCCGCGTTCCATATCACTATGTATGGCTCCTGCAGCCTGATTTGCTGTTGTTCCGTTTTTTATAGTCCAAGCCCTGATTTCATTTTTATTCATTGTAAAAAAGGAGATAAGATTTAATAATGAATAAGCTGCACGTATCAGCCTGTTTACTCCTGATTCAGTTAGTCCTGCTTCAGTCAGAAATTCCTGTCTGTCATTTTCAGTTTCAAATTCAGAAATCTCTGCTTCAAGCTTTCCCGCGACAGTGAGTATTTGTGTGTTCTGGTTTTTTAGAGTTTTTTTAACCTCTTCCACATATTTATTTCCGCTAATTGCAGCTTCATCATTTACATTACATACATACATAACAGGCTTAGCTGTGAGTAAGAATAGATCATCAATATATTTTTTATCTGCTTCACTAATGTCGAGGTCTCTTACGTTCTGAAACGAATCCAGATGGGTTTTAACTTTGTTCAGGACTTCTATTATGAGTTTTGCATCTTTATCTCCTGACTTAGCTACTTTATCATAGTGCTGAATTTTCTTTTGTACTGATTCAAGGTCTTTAAACTGAAGTTCAAAGTCTATTGTTTCAATGTCTCTCACAGGATCAACAGCACCATCTATATGCGGCAGTCCGGGATCATCAAAACAACGCAGGACATGAATCAAAGCATCAGTATTTTTCAGATCTCCCAGAAATTTATTACCAACACCTTCACCTTTATTTGAGCCTTTGGTTAAACCCGGGATATCAACTATTTCAACCGTAGCTTGTGTGACTTTTCCGGATGTGTATAACTTAGCCAGTTCCCCCAATCTGGGATCAGGAACATTTATAATACTTACATTTGATTTATTTGAACTGAAGGCATAAATGGTTGTTTCCTCTTTGATATTTGACATACAATTGAATATTGTAGTTTTACCAACATTAGTAACACCAACAATTCCACATTGCAGGGCCATAATATTTCAGTTTTAACTGTTCATAACAAAAATACATTTTAATAACCAATAATTGGCTCTTAAAATTGTCATCCTGAAATTAACATAAATAACCAATATAAAACAACCTTTTGATTTGAATAAGATTAATGAGAAAGTGAATAAATTTTTATCTTTGCACAATTTGAAAAACAAACTCTAATAATATAAACATTATGATAAACAAAGAGACAATAGACAGGGCAGCAGATAATATAAGAATTCTTTCAGCGGCTATGGTTGAAAAGGCTAAGTCTGGGCATCCCGGGGGTGCTATGGGGGGAGCTGATTTTATTAATATTTTATATTCTGAATTCCTGAACTGGGATCCTGATGATATTGAATGGAAGAACCGTGACAGGTTTTTTCTTGATCCGGGGCATATGTCTCCTATGTTGTATTCAATGCTGGCGATTACAAAAAACTATACACTGGATGAATTAAAGCAGTTTCGTCAGTGGGGCAGTCCGACGCCCGGGCATCCCGAACTGGAAGTTAAGAGAGGCATTGAAAATACATCCGGGCCTCTTGGCCAGGGGCATGCAATGGCTGTAGGTTCTGCAATAGCTGAAAGGTTTCTGGTTGCGCGCTTCGGAGAATGGATGTCTCATAAAACATATGCCTATATATCAGACGGAGGTATACAGGAAGAAATTTCCCAAGCTACAGGACGAATAGCAGGACATTTAGGATTAAATAACTTTATTATGTTTTTTGACTCCAATGATATACAGTTATCAACTGAAACGAATATTGTAACCACAGAAGATACAGCAAAAAAATATGAGTCATGGGGGTGGAGAGTGACAACAATTAACGGAAATAACCAGGATGAAATAAGAAAGGCATTGAAAGAAGCTAATGAAGAAAAAGAAAGGCCTACACTGATTATTGGCAAAACCATAATGGGCAAGGGAGCACTTACCGAAGAAGGTACAAGCTTTGAAAGACAGACATCAACGCATGGAATGCCCTTATCCAGTGCAGGAGGATCTTTCAGGAAAACAATAGAAAATCTGGGAGGTGATCCGGATAATCCTTTTGTTATATTTCCTGAGGTTGAAGATTATTATAATGAAGTATCAAGGAAAAAAGCCGAATATGCAAAACTAAAAAAGAAACAAGAAGCAGAATGGGCAGCCAAAAATCCTGAGTTATCAGAAAAGTACAGTCTGTTTATGTCTGGTAAGGCTCCTGAGATCGATTATATAAATATACAACAGAAAGACAATATTGCTACCAGAGCCGCATCAGGAGCAGTACTGGGTTACCTTGCCCAGAATGTTGGTAATATGATAGTGGCTTCAGCTGATTTATCAAACAGTGATAAAACAGATGGATTTC
>CAZFHF010000024.1:15482-17493 GCA_964518655.1 uncultured Bacteroidales bacterium
TAATACAATAAGAGCTACTTAAAGTGTATTACTTTTTATCAATCATTTATAATTCTTATTTATTTCTTAAGTATACCAAACCCTTTGTAAAAGGTGATTTCTCAGGTGCTTTTTTTCAGGCAGGCGTATCTGAACTGACTATGGCGGCAATAGCTAATGGCATTGCTGTGCACGGCGGTATTATTATCGCATGCGGAACATTCCTGGTATTCTCTGATTATATGAAGCCGGCTATAAGACTGGCAGCTTTAATGGGATTACCTGTCAAGTATATATGGACACATGATGCGTTCAGAGTAGGAGAGGATGGACCCACTCACCAGCCCATAGAACAGGAGGCACAGTTAAGATTACTGGAACAATTGAAAAACCATTCCGGTGAGAATAGCATGGTTGTGTTAAGACCGGCAGATGTTCATGAGACAACAATTTCCTGGAAAATTGCCCTTGAAAATACAAAGACTCCCTCAGCATTGCTCTTATCAAGGCAGAATATAAATAATCTTCCTGCAAGAGATGGAACAAATCGTTTTAAGGATGCACTGGCTGCTTATAAAGGTGCTTATATAATAAGTCAAACTGAGGGTAAACCTGATTTAGTGCTTGTGGCTAACGGCTCTGAAGTGGCTACACTGGTTGAAGCAAGCGAGAAACTTAAGAAGGAAAAAGGGCTTAAAATACAAATTGTTTCAGCACCTTCAGAAGGATTGTTCAGAAAACAGGATAAATCATATCAGGATAAAGTACTGCCTCCCGATGTGCCAACACTTGGACTTACTGCAGGATTGCCAGTCGCACTTAAAGGACTGGCAGGTCCAAAAGGCAAGGTTATCGGAGTTGAACATTTTGGGTATTCAGCACCCTATAAAGTGCTGGATGAAAAGTTTGGCTTTACCCCTGAAAATGTTTGCAAACAAGCGGAAATTTATCTTAATGAGTATCATAATTAGCTGATAATAATAAAATTGTTTAAAAAAAGCTTTGAGCTGTTCAAATCCTTCACGCTTTTTTATTGTATCTGCTGATTCTCGTTCTTAATTTACACATTATAAAATAAAGCCTTATTTTTTAATACGTTATACAGATAACGGATTAAAAAATTTATACTTGCTTATTAAGCTGAACATAAGCTTATTAATAAATTCTTGGCATAACGGATAAAATTTATATACAATATATAGCGTTCTATTATTTTGTATGTATAAATTATTGTTGTAAAATATTATGTGGGTAATATATGCACTATAACAAATGTTAGTTAAAGCATTATACAGAAAGATCTTTTTTTTAATGACTTTTCCTTTGATATTAGCCGGCAATATATCGGGACAGGCGCCGCTGAAATATGAACCGCCTGACACAAGGATACTGTTTATTTTTGATGCTTCACAAAGTATGGCAGGATACTGGGAAAAGAACCGGAAAATAGTTATTGCCCGCAAGACACTGATAAGTATAATTGACAGCCTGGAGCACCTTGATAATGTATCAATGGCATTACGTTTATATGGGCATCAAAGCCCTGTTCCTCCTCAAAATTGTAATGATACAAAGCTTGAGGTTCCTTTTGGTAAAAATAATGCTCCCAGGATAAGACAGGAATTACGGTATGTTGTGCCAAAAGGAACAACGCCGATTGCACACTCACTAAAGCTGGGGGCCGGGGATTTTCCTCCTGATTGTAATAACTGCAGGAATATAATAATTCTCATAACTGACGGTATTGAAGCCTGCGATGGCGATCCCTGTGAAGTATCATATGAACTGCAAAAAAGCGGAATAGTATTGAAACCTTTTGTTATTGGAATAGGCATTGACGAAGGTTTTAAAGAGACCTTTGATTGTATCGGCCAATATTATAACGCTGCATATGAAGAAAAATTTGATGAGGTCATGGAAACAGTTATCTCTCAAGCTTTAAATGCTACTACTGCCCAGGTCAATTTGCTGGATATTGATGGTAATCCTACTGAAACAAATGTAAATATGACTTTCCATGACTCATTTTCAG
>CAZFHF010000025.1:0-17331 GCA_964518655.1 uncultured Bacteroidales bacterium
GAGCTGGAACTGCACCCATCAAAAATTCAATATGTGTTTGAATATGAGCAGAAAAGCCTTATTGATGATATAATATCCGCACAATCTACCAAGTATTATAAAAGTGACAGGAAAATAAGAAATACCATAGCCAGGGTGGTAAGAAATATGGGATATGAAGGACATGTGGTGATAGTCGGAAGGGGAGGGGTGGCAATAACAAGAGATATTCTAAAATCCCTGCATGTTCATCTTGAAGCTTCCCTGGAATGGAGAGTTCTGAGAACAGCTGAAAAATTCAATATGGATCTTGACCAGGCGGAGAAATATGCTCTTGACATCGATAAGAAAAGGAAACAGTTCAGGGATTATTTTGAAGGCAAAAATACTGATTATACAAGATTTGACCTTTCATTGAACTGTATGACACTTTCAGTTAGTGAAATTGTTGGAATAATAGTAAGAGCAGCTGAAGTAAGAAAACTTATTTAATAAACTCAAAACTTAATTTTTATACACTTGGAAGAAATTACAATTCATAAGTAATTTCTTTTTTTGTAAACATGAAATCCGGTATCAGGTGAATAAAATTGTTGGAGTAATGGGACCCGGTGAAGGTGCCACAGATTATGATATAAAGAATGCGTTTCTTCTGGGAAAATTTATTGCCGGTCAGGGATGGGTATTATTAACGGGAGGGCGCAATGCCGGTGTGATGCATTCTGCAAGTAAGGGGGCAAAGGAAAATAAAGGAATAACAGTAGGAATATTGCCGGGGGAAGATTATAACTCATTATCTGAATATATTGATATACCAATTATTACAGGATTAGGAAATGCCAGAAATAATATAAATGTTCTTTCAAGCCTGGTAATAGTGGCTTGCGGAACAGGACCAGGGACTGCTTCTGAAATTGCACTCGCCATAAAGGCAGGAAAAGAAATAATTCTTCTCGGCAAAAATGAATCCGGTAATAAGTTTTTCAGGAGTATGAATGATAAAAAAATACATATTGCACCAAGTATTAATGAAGCCTGTGAATTGCTTATTAAACTGGTTTAAAACTTTATTGAATTCTTAATAACATATATCTTAATTTATTGTTATTTAATCCCTCATTTCTTATTATTGGTCAATTAAATACTGTCTTTTGCCAATTAGTATCGTCAGGTATTTAAATATAAGCTAATTTTGATGTAACAAACCTTGAAATTTAACCTGAAATAAATGGAAGACCTTTATATAAAAGGCAGTAGTACAAGGCCTACTATATCATTTAAAACTACCGGTGAGATTAAGATGGAGGGTAGGGCCCTGATTGAAAACGCATTTCAGTTTTTTCAGCCTTTAATTATATGGGCACAGGGATTCAGTTGTGATGAGATTAATATTGAAGTGAACCTGGAATACTTCAATACAAGCGTTTCAAAACAATTACTCGATTTATTTAAAGCTTTTGAAGGGAATGCGAAAAACAAAGTAATTAATCTGCTGTGGTTATATGAAGAAGGTGATGATGAGATGCTTGAATCAGGTGAAATTTATGAAGAATTATTACCGCGCATAAACTTCTCATACAAACAATACGTCGAAACCGTATAAAAAAGGGACAGCGCCCTTAAGGGGTGTCAGCGTCCTGTTAAGGTGCACTCTCCAGGGGCGCTGTCCCTTTTCCTATTATTAAGGGAACTGTCCCCCTGTTTATTTTCACAATATAAAAGCCGGGATTAAGAGGTTCAATATTGATTGTAACACTGCTTTGGCCTGGCATTAACCTCCGGCTCATGCAATTCTGTCCATATACATTAATAATCTCAACAGCATATAATCCCTGGCATGCTTTATTCAGGGTTATTGTTACAGAACTGTTTGCCGGGTTGGGAAAGATATTAAACTCAAATTTATCCGGTGTCGTTTCATGTTTTAACCTTGTTGCAATACTCTGGTTATAGATATCAATAATTTCGTTTTTATTTAATGCATAACTGTATAACCTTATGTCATCGAGATTTCCTATCAAATATTCAGGATAGTCGGGATTTGTACCGAAGTACATATCTTCTCCCTGTGAGATATCTCCTGTACCATCGCTTAGTACTTTTGCCAGGGAGGTGTTTGAATATAAGTAAAGTCTTTTTAAGGTTGTATTTCTTACTGCTGCGACATGGGTCCATTCGCCTGTAACAAATTTCCTGCCATCTGCAGCAAGCTGGCTTCTGGTAACATTGTCATCAACAGTAAAACAGAATTCATCTGAGCCTGCCTTATAATATACTTCATATCTCTTGCCGGAGCGGCCAAGTCCTTCATTTTCGATATTCGAACCTTTGACGATATACCTGTACTCTTTTGAGTTGTCCAGTTCCATTGTGTCCTGCTTCATCCAGAATAAAACAGAAAAGCTGTTAATATTGAAATCGAATGATTTATCATCAGGGACAATTACATATTGTTCATCGCCATTAAATCGTAGTGCGTTTTGATAGCCTCTTGGTACAAGCGATTCTGTGGTAAAGTTGTTGAAATAGCCGTGATTTTCATATCCGCTTGAGTCATAGGCAATATCAAGACTTTCGAATTCCCACCTGCCGACAAGTGCATCAGTAAATATAGTCCCGATTGAAAATGTCCACACTTCACCCTGGGTCGTCCCATATAAATTCACTTCGTCCACCCTCCAGTAGTATGTCTCACCTGACTCCAGGCCTTCGGCAGTATATGTGCTGTCAGTCTGGTTACCTACAAAATCAGGAGGATTGGTCAATCCCAGATATATATCATGAGAGGTTGCTCCCAGTCCTGTTTTCCACGATAGTAACACGGTATCGATATATACCATTTCTTCGTCAGCAGGTGCAGGGTTGCTTGAAGGGTGGGGCAGACCGCTTTCATACAGAGTTGTTGTATTAGCTGTGTTTGACAGGACGGATGTGTCTGTTCCTGAATATGTCCTGACGCGGTAATAATAAGTAGTCTCGTATAACAATCCCGTATCCGCATAATTTGTCAGTGCAAAATCGACACTGTCAATAATTGAAAACTCACCACTGGTTTTTCTTTCAATTATAAAACCGTCATAGTTATTACCATTTTTAGTCCATGACAGATTTATACTATTTTTATCAATCAGCTGGGCTGTTAGTTCGGTTGGAGGCAAGATAAAATCAGGGAATTCAGTAATGCTGTTAAGATAATCCTCAAGATTTGTGTATCCGTTGCTGTTAATATCTCCGTTGCGGTCGCTGTCATCTTCATAGTCCAGCCCGATCATTATTTCCCAGTCATCGGGCATTCCATCATGATCGGTGTCAACCGGTGCGGGTGCTGAGAAGAGCACAGGCCATCCTCCTACATCATTCTGGGAGTCAATGATTCCTGTTCCGGCGCCCCAGCTTCCGCCGTATGTTGCTGTTCCGGTTATGGTCTCATAGATAATGCGTTTGTCTATAGTATCTCTTCTGGGCAGGCATGCTCCTGCATTTAATACAACCTCGTCATAAGCTTCTTCAGCAGTATGTATTGTTGTAATGTCGTAATCAAAAGGAGTCAGACTGCGGATCTCATCTTTTGTTGATGTGCTAACGCCCTGCACCCCATAGGTCCAGTTGTCGCTTGTAGCATCAGGATAGCCATGAACGTAATTGCTGTCAATGTACCATTCGCCGTATCCATACATAAGATCTGAATAAGGTTCCACTATGCGGTATTTCAGTGCTCCTGAATTTGTTGCAGGCCCTGATTTGTAGTAATTGGAGGCCATATTAACCCTGGACATTGAACCGTCGACTTCACTGGGTTCTCCGCCGTATGCACTGTTAAAGCCCCAGTTATATATCACGTTGTTGCGGTAGTCTGTCAGCTCATCCCAGCCGGCTTCATAGCGTGCTCCGTTAAACCGTGGGTTACGGCTGGAATGGTGGGCAAGGAGGTTGTGATGAAATGAGGCATTTGCGCCGCCCCATATTCCGCCGTAGCCATGAGGACCTTTAGAATGTACTGAATAATAGAAGCTCTCGGAGATAATGCACCACTGCATGGTAAAGTTTTCGTTGCCATAGCAGGATGCTGTTTCATCAATACCCCAGCTGAATGAACAATGGTCAATAATAACGTTTCTGGGGCCGATGCATGTCATGGCATCTGCTTCCTGGTTAACATTGTCACCAAGGCGGCTGCGGATATATCTTATTATAACATTGTCAGCATCGATATTAAGGTTGTAGTTAGCCAGTGTTATCCCGTAACCCGGGGCTGTCTGCCCGGCAATAGTTATGCTGTCGTTATCAATCCTCAGTGTCGACTCAAGGAAGATTGTCCCTGATACCCTGAAAACAACAGTTCTGGCTCCCTCTGCGTCAATAGCGTCCCGCAAGCTTCCCTGCCCGTCATCATTAAGATTTGTTACTTCAATAACATAACCCCCTCTTCCACCGGTGGCATTTTTACCGTATCCTTCTGCTCCCGGAAAGGCAACTACCTGACAAAGCGCCCGCGGCATAATGCTTATGATAAAAAAACCAATAAATACAAACCTTCTATACCATCCTATTGCTGCAATACCATTAATCTTCATAATATGTTTATACGCTAATTTAACTTCCTTGTTTTATTTCAATCTTTATTTCAGAATTAAGCAGAGTCTTTTGTCCATTGATATATTCAATAAACTCTTTTTTATTTTTTATTCCGTTTTTTTCCTGTTCCCATGCTGCTCCAAAGTAATATTTAAGGGTTTTGTTTTGAGGTGATAGTATAATAACGTGGCTTTCCTGATCTTCTGTTATTTCAATAAGATCTGATTTTTTATAAAAAACTGCCATGCCGAGCAGGTCATTCTCAAGGGTTTGTTTCCCGTAGGTTGCAAAATATGTCCATTCACCCTCAGAATCTGCGGGCAGTAAAATTTCAGCTTCAGGGTGTTTTACTATTCCTGTACATATATTATCCAGGTCATCGGATAATTTAAGCTTATGTTTTGTGAGGCGGCTGCCGGCCTGGATAGATAGTTTTGAAACAAGATGTATTTTTTTTGTTCCTGTGTCCCACCCATAATAGCGGGTTATAATCTTTGATTCCAGTGCTCCGCTGTAAGCTATACGGCAGCAAATACTGTCTGTTTTCGCTACCCTGGTTGCCTTATTTTCAGCCCAGAAAGCTACGGAGCCTATTCCCAGGGAGTTGCCAACCTTTAAAATATCTACGCCCCAGTCTGACATCTCATGATATGAATCAAATCCATCCAGTCCTACATTTTGAAGGACAAGAGTATCGACCTTCTTACCAAAGATATCGATGGCATTTCGCCAGTCGAGGTAAAACCTGTACCCTGTTTTATCTGATTCCCATCCCGGTCCTTCATAGCGTATATAATTGGAATGATCTGTATGCTCTTCCGGAACGCGCAGGAAATCAACATTCCTGAAAGTCCCGCCGACATATTTTCTTTCTTCCCATTTGCCGTCAACCTTAACAGAGAGTTCAGCCTGTGTAAGATATCTTTGTTCGGACTGATTAACTGATTTGCTGATAGTTAATATCTTTTTTTCATATGGCTCCAAATCACATAGCACAAGCAATTCTTTTAACTCACCATTTTTTTTAATAAGCTGAAACATATGCTGAGTATCCGATTCTATACTTATCTTGCATTTAAAGTCAGATTCTATTTTGCTGATGATCTTATCATCCCGAACAGAGATAACAGCGTCTTGCAAAGGTATATCAGCTGAGTTATAAATCACAACCTGAACAGATTCAGGATTGTTCTTCACTTCACTATAACCAGAAAAAAAAGAAGCCAGCAGAAAACATATAACGATTGTGTTCATAGTTTAAAATTTCAGGTTAAGTTACTAGTTTCTGTTCAATAATTTTAAGCCATAAGAAAATAAATAGAGATAGATTATCATGTCAGCCGGTAATATTTTTATTTGCGCCGGAATGCGGAGATAATTTATTCGGGCTGCACAAGATTTATTATGACATCATCCAGTTTCAGATCTTTCACATCCTTAATTAAATTCTCTTTTTTAACTGATTTAAATGTAGAATTTGAAATATTTACATCATAAATGCAATTTTCATCGGGAACACCTCTGAAGTAAATTGCACGGTCGGCCATTTCGCATGTTAAATCAGTAATATTAATGTTTCGTACTGTTGGCAAAAAATTTCCTGTTCCTTCTTTGGTATCATAGATGCAATTTATTTTTATTGCCGCTTCGCCTACCTGCCCGATTTCGATATTGCGGATGTAAACATCTTCAATTATTCCTCCTCTGTTAGTGTTTGTTTTAATACGTATGCCCCTGTCCAGTTCGGAGCTGTTCATCCTGCAGTTTTCCACAAATATATTCTTACATCCTCCTGAGATTTCGCTGCCAATTACCACTCCTCCGTGTCCGTTGTGCATCTCACAATTTCTTATTACTATATTTTCTGAGGGGATATTCCATCTGCGGCCATCATTATTTCTTCCTGACTTTATAGCAATACAGTCATCGCCGGTATTAAAAAAGCAGTTCTCAATAAGCACATTTTTGCATGATTCGGGGTCAAGTCCGTCGCTGTTTGGCCCGTTACTTTCAATATTAACACCTCTGATAACAATATTTTCTGACTGTAATGGATGGATTATCCAGAAGGGTGAGTTTTCAATTGTAACATTTTCTACAAGTATATTCCTGCATTTATAGAACTGAATAAACTGGGGTCTTAGAAAATATCCTTCTCCGAATATCCTTTTATCTACCGGGGTTTGTTCTTTTTCATAGTTCATAAGCCGCGGGCGGCCGTCGACCATGAGCTGACTTTCCATACCTTCTTTCCATCCGTAACTCTTTTTACCTTTCCAGTTCCACCAGTTCAGAGTACTTGCCTGTCCGTCAAGTTTACCTTTGCCGGTTACAGCGATATTTGTTTGTTCATAGGCATAGATTAAGGGAGAAAAATTATAGCAGTCAACTCCTTCCCACCTTGTAATTACTACAGGAAGGTAATCGGACGGAACAGTTGAGAACAATAATACCGCGTCCTTATCAAGATGAAGGTTCACGTTACTTTTTAAATGCAGGGCGGCAGTCAGGTATTTCCCTCCGGGTATTTCAACTGTTCCCCCGCCATTGTTATGGCAATCATTTATTGCCTGCTGGATTGCTTTTGTCGCTGTTACCTCTCCCCCTTCCATGGCCCCGTAATCAGTAATGTTATATACCGTATCATTAAATACAGGGATTTCGATAGATTTTACAATTGAATCTGCTTTATTCCAGGCACATGCATTACTATCTTTAATTCCCGGGGAGTCCGACAGCAAAAACAGGATCCATATAATCTGAAATATTAATAATTTCATCATTTTTATTAATGTTATCAGTCAAAAAAACATTCTTTTCCGGAAGGCACAACACTGGTAAGTCCGCAACCACTTTTTAAAAGTGATCGCGGAGTACCAATGTTGATTATTTAACTATCTGACTATTAATTTTTCTGTTTTATAATCACCCTGGGGCTTCAGGAAATACATTCCGGATGACAGGTCTGATATGTCAATCTCATTAACACCTTTCTTCAGTTCCAGTGTTTTTATTTCCATGCCGATTACTGATATTAGTAATGCCTGCTGGTCATTATCAACTGTTATTGACAATATGTTTTCAGCAGGATTTGGTAATATTTTCAGTTGCTTAAAATCAGAGGTATTTTCATGGATAGAACTTAAATCGGGATGCCACCGGGGATCTCCGATTATTCCTCCTTCTTCACTGGCTTCAAGTAAAGGTGATTCAGCGGGCAATCTGAAGTTGCCGTTTTCAGGATCAGCAAATTCCGGGTCAAAATCCTCCTCAACATATGCTTTCATATCCCAGACAACATCGTTTAAACCATACTGGTTAAGGATAAAATCAGGGGCAAAAACAGTTGTCATCATTACAGTATAAAGAGTTGGCCCGTCTTCTTCAAAATACCATCCTTTTATTGAATCAGGATATGCTGCGGGATCATCGTTTGTCTTTCCATAAATACAATCTTTGGTTATAAAAGAGAGATCATCTGCAACCCTAAGATCAAACAAATAGTTGTTCCCTTTGGCCATCTTCCCGCTTATATTATAGAAGGTACAATTGTCGATAAGTATATCCATATGGAAACCTGTAAGGGCTTCACAATTTAAAAACCGGTTAACAACATCATATATTGTTGAATTTTTTAATGTGAAATAGTCAAACTGAATATTGGTTTTAAAGCGGAACGGACCATAATCATTACTATTTCCATCCCTTTGATCATACATTATACAATTATCAATCTCAAATCCGTTGCCGGTATAATTTTTACGATCACCTCGTATAAAGGCGACCTTAATATTTCTGATTATACAATTTTTAACGATAATATCGCCAAATGAATTTAAGTCATCACTGAGATTAATGAAATATTCAGCTACCAGGTCTTCAGTATCTTCAACTCCTGTAAGCGAATCAACATCGAATCCTGAAAATTCTATTCCGTCAAGTGTTAAGTTAACATTATCACCTTCGAGGCTGATCCTTTTAAAATAGACCTTTGGCATTGCCATACCCGGTACTGACCTTATAGTCAGACTTTTACTTAAAATTGTAATATAATCCTGGTTTGCTTTGTAAAAGCCGGGCGTGATAGTAACAATATCACCGTCAGAAGCATCAGCAACAATCTGGAGAATATCATCTCCGGGATGCACAACATGTTCTGTCTGTGCTGAGAGAGAATAAATTCCTGCACAGAGAAATAAGATCAAGAAGTAAATTTTATTTTTCATAGTTCTTAAGTTTTTATTAGTATTAAAGTTTATATTCAATTTATTTGAAAATATTTGCATTTTAATAACCATAGTCATTTGAAAGGTTAACATTAACATCAACAATACTCTGGTGTATAGGGAGCAACTCTTTTCTGTCAGGTTCAAAGAATTCTGCTATGGAATTTATATATTCTTCAGTAATATCTTCCGCCCAGGGAGTTACCTCGGTCCAGGTTGCAGTGTCCCTGTCAGCGATCTGTGCTGAATCCATAGGAAAGTCGAGGTTCAGTATTTCATAATCCTCCCCGTCATTTCTCCATACTAATTGCGGCGGGACATTCTCATAGGGCGCTTCGCCGTTCATAAGTTTGGTTAGGTTCTCTTTTGCCTCATTAATTTTTGTTCCCAGGAGGTTCCACCGTATAAGGTCGAATTTCCTTATACATTCTCCGCCGAATTCCCATGCTCTTTCCTTAACCAGCTCATTGAAAAATCCCGTATAGTCGGTTGGTATAGGGGGCATTTTATCGATATTTCCCTTAAAAGCCCTTTCCCTTACCTGCTGAAAAGCGCTTATTGCATCAGTTGTAGGATTGCCGTGTATTTCATTTTCAGCTTCGGCAAACATAAGCAGGACATCGGAATAGCGCAATATAACCCAGTTTATGCCGGTAAATTTATCCGATCCAGGCAGTAAGGGCACACGCCATTCGCGTCTCCATTTGGCAATATATGTATCTGCGAATTCACGAAGCAGCCGGTTATTTTCACTGTCAATTTCATACAGGGCAATAGTCACATCCCTTCGTGTATCATTGGGATCAAAGGAAAGGTAATAGGTTGGCAGGGCCAGCACTCCGGCAATAGCTCTGCCATACCTGCATTCATTCGCCTGCTTTACGCCAATGTAATAGCCCACTTCACCGCTTGTATAGGTTCCCATTCCAACTTCCCACATACTTTCACCGTACTGGTTATCCATGGCAAGTTCGCAATGGGTGCGGAAAACATCTTCAAAATCCGGATTCAGCATATGTTCACCGCTTTGCATGATGTCATAACACTGGTCGCGTGCTATCTGGTAATAATAAGTGTGGTTTGCTCCCCTTTGCATTCCCCCTTCCCTGCGCAGTGAGTAACCGCCCCTTGCGAGGCATATTCTGGCAAGAAGCCCTTTAACAGCACCTTTTGTTATTCTTTCGTTAAATACATCCACTTCTGATTTCCAGGGTACAAGATCTGCTGCTAATATCAGGTCTTCTATTATTTGTTCATATATAATATCCCTGTCAGTTTTAGGCAGGAAAAAATCATCACCTGCTTTTGAGGGGGTCGTTTTAAATGGAACATCTCCCCAGTTTCTTATAAGTTCATAATATGCCAGGGCTCTGAGTGCAAGTGCCTCACCGTACATACGTCTCATTTCCGCCTGCTCTTCTTCGGTTCCATCAGTATATAAGGGACTTTCAGGAATATTTACGATACATATGTTGGCTCTTTCTATTTCATCATAGAGATTTGTCCATGGCTTTTCAATTTCAGTGTTGCCTGAATTAGCAGCATACCTGGCAATACCTCTTCTTTCGTTATCAATGGTACCGCTGCACATTGCCAAATCATTATCAACACCATAATACATACTAAGTCTTTTCGAATAACCTTCGTCACGGGTTTGCAGCTGATAAATACCTAAAATTGCCTGCTTTGTATAATCCAGGTTTGTAAATATATTTTCGTTTGAGAAGTATGATACGGGCACAACCTCCAGGTAATCCTGGCATGCTGAAAATAGAGCTACAATAAGAATTATTCTAACCGTACTCACTCTTTTTCTAATTATATTCTTCTTTTTCATATCTCGATTGTTTAACAATTAAAATGTAAGGTTAATACCTGCCAGAATTGAACGGCTTCTGGGATATGCCGAATAATCCACCCCGGGGGTAAGATATCTGTCACGATCACCGGTATCGTCAGGATCGTACCTTGCATTGACTTCAGGATCGTACCCGCTGTATCTGGTAAATGTATGCAGGTTATTTGCAGTGACATATACCCTGAATTCATTTATAAATACCTTTTTGGTCAGCTGGTTGGGCAGTGTATATCCAAGTGTTATGTTGTTCACACGCAGGAAAGAGCCGTCTTCAACAGCCCATGAGTGAAACAGGTAACGGCCTGTTGTAGGTTTCCATATCTTAGCGTCAGCATTATATTCAGCCATTTCTTCGGGAGTAGTTAATAAATCACCGTCTTCATTAATCGTTGTCCATCTTTGATCAGAACCCATATCTGTAAGCAGGTTTCTGTATTTTCTGTAGCCGCTGGTAAACTCTATCTTATTTGCGTTATATATATCCTGTCCGTATACCCAGTTAAGGAATACACTTAAATCAAATCCTTTATATGCCATCATGATATTAATTCCGCCGAAATGTTTTGGATTTGCATTTCCAATAACCGTTCTGTCATCATCAAATGTCACGAGGTTTCCGTCATCGACAGGATTTCCCAGTGAATCAACAGGCTGTCCTATATCCTTGAATTTGTATGCGCCCGGGCCAAAGCCGCTGAACATTATATTGTAGTTGTTGGCTACTCCGTCGTTTGTTACATACTGACCTGTACCTCCCAGCACAAACTCTCCGGTTTCAGGATCCTGGACAAAATCATCAGGGGTATAATATCCGTCAGTTTCAAATCCGTACATAAGTCCTACAGGATCCCCTACGCGTACCAAATAATCATCTCCTATATCGTTGTTCCAGCCGGATGAGGCTGTCATATAATCGCCCCCTCCAAGATTATCCACCCTGCTCTTATTGAAGGATATGTTGAAGTTCATTGAGAGTTTGAAATCACCCCTGTCAATGATATATGCATCAGCAGTGATTTCAACACCCCTGTTGGTCGTTTGTCCTATATTCTGCATTTGTTCTGTATAGCCTGTAAGGGGAGGGATATCCATTGGAATCAACAAGTCCTTTCCTGTATTTTTATACAGGTCTACCGTAGCATTTAACCTGTTATTAAATAATCCCATATCTAATCCCACATTTCTTGAAACGGTAGTTTCCCATTTCAGGGCAGGATTTGCAAGAGCTGAAGGGTAATAGTAAGTATATGGTGTTTCCAGTAAATAGTATTGTTTTGAGGTCCCTACGACATAGCTGGTTGTCCAGAGGACATCTTTTATACGATTATTACCTGACTGTCCGTAGCTTGCACGAATTTTCATGTTGGATATTATTGGGACATTATCGAAAAAGGATTCATCGGAGATTCTCCATGCTGCTGATCCGCTCGGGAAGTATCCCCACTGATACCCGGGGGCGAATTTTGAAGATCCGTCTGCCCGCAATGAGAACGAGGCTATATATTTATCTCTCAGAATATAATGCGCGCGCCCGAAAAATGACATTAACCTGTCTTCTGACAGGTCGGTCTCAGGTTTCTGCCAGTCCTCACCCAGGGCCATGGATCCTATTGCTATATCAGGCCCTATATTTTCCGGGAATGATCTTGACTCGGTGGTCAGCCCGTTTTCCTTGGTAGTAATTAATTCCTGCCCTACCAAAAGGTTTATATTGTGTGTATTGAAAGTTTTTTTATAATTAACAGTATTGAACCAGAGAACTTTCTCGGTATTTTTGCTTTCCTTTACAACTACCGGTTTATCTCCGTATCTTCGTGCCGTACTTGTTGACAAGCCATAAAAGCGATCATTTATCCTGTCCTTTTTATTAATACCAAAGCTTGTTTTAACATCCAGCCCCTCGAATATTGTTAGTGTCAATCCTGCATTTAGGGTTGCTATTACTTCATGCGCCTGCTTATAGTCGTCTTCAGTTAATGTTACCGGATCAACAAGCTCGCTGGTCTCGTAGTAGTCATCTTCAGTAAATTGTTCCAGCTCTTCCGGAGGATCTATGGGTGCATAAACCACACTATGTTTAAGTTTATTTATTGTAGATGTTCCAGGGTCTGATGTTCCGGCACCTAAAACGTCCAAATCATTATATTTGGCATCGAAATTAAGTTTTAATCTGTCTACAGGTTTTGATTCAATTCTCAGGTTTGCACTGTTACGTATATATCCGCTTCCCAGCATTATTCCTTCATCATCGTTCCTTGTAAGGCTCAGGCTAAAATTGCTGTTTTTACTTCCCCCGGAGATATTCAAATTATGGTATGTTGTGAGTGCCTGTCTTCCGAATACTTCCTCCTGCCAGTCGGTGGCGGGTGCATTGCCGTAAAGGCTGTCAAAATGTTCCAACGTTCCATAACGGTTTTCAAAATCCCTCCTGTCAAGGAAGCTTGGCAGAGCCCTTTCATACTGGTATAATATAAATTCCGAAGGACTAAGGACATCAAGTTTGTTGGCAAGCTTTTTATACCCAACATAAGCATTATATTTAACACTTACTTTATCCTTTACACCTCTTTTAGTCGTTATTATCACTACCCCGTTTGCTCCTCTTGCACCATATATCGATGATGATGCAGCATCCTTAAGCACATCTATGGATTCGATATCAGATGGCGGAATATCTGAAATGCGGTCGGCAGGGAAACCGTCAATGATTATGAGGGGTGTATTATCCTGGGTGATTGATCCTCCGCCGCGTACGCGGATACGGACCTCAGCATCAGGGGAACCTTCGGAGGTTGTGATTTCAACACCTGCCAGTCTTCCTGTTAGAGCCTGTGCTACTGAAGCAACAGGTATATCCTTAAGCTGGTCTGCATTGACCGATGCCACTGCTCCGGAAAGGTCACGCTTACGCATAGTGCCGTAACCTATAACAACAACTTCTTCCAGTGTTTCCAGCGAAGGAATTAGCTGAACATCTAACACCTGCCTGTTGCTTACCTGCATTTCTTCGGCAAAATACCCGATAAATGAAAAAACAAGAATATCGTTCACAGGATCATTAACTGTTATACGGTACATGCCATCAATATCGGTTACCGTGCCCGATGTTGTCCCCTTAATGAATACGTTAACCCCGGGCAGGGGGTTGTTTGCTTCATCCACAACCTTTCCTGTTATTACCTGTGCTGATATGACAGAACTAAAAAATAATAACCAGATACAGGCTAAAATTAAAGATGTTTTGCAACCTACGAGTTTTTTCATTTTTTAACTATTATGTTATTTTTTACAATTGAGTTTAGGTACACTTCGATATTGGTAAAGTCCTTGTCCAGGCCATAAATATTATTATCTTCCGGTGCTGAAGGGTCAAGATGATGTTTCTTTTCCCATTTATCCGGCATCCCGTCCTTATCAGTATCAGGCATTCCATAGTCTTTTTTACATCCGGGCCACCCGCCTGCATCATCCTGGGAATCGATTATCCCTTTGTTGCCATATGTATATGTCTTATCAGCAACCTCATTAATCAGCCGGGAGTCAACCTGGTCCCTGAATAAACTGGCACCTGCTGATTTGAGAGTCTTATTATAAGCTTTAGAGGCTGAATCCGGGATTATATAATGGGGGCCGTCAATAAAATCATTCAATACAATATCCTTAATATCCTCCCGTGGTATCTTTATTCCTGAACGGTTATTTGCAGTTATTTCAGGATTTCCGGATACTACATTGTCTGAGATATAGAATTTTCCGTATTTTTTAAAAGGTTCGAGAATATTTGTCCTGGAGGATTTTTTTGTTGCCGGGCCGGGAATAAAATAGTTTCCTGTAATATTATAGTTGCCCTGCTCACCGCCGTAAATACATTTGCTTTGCCAGTTATAGACAACATTATTAATCAGGCTGGCTTTTTCCTTGTCGGGGTTCCCATGGTTTCTTGCTCCCTGCAGGCGCGGGTTCCTGCTGGTATGATGCATCAGCAGGTTATGATGGAATGTAGCGTTAATGCCTCCCCATATACCTCCGTAGCCGTGTTCACCTTTAGGGTGCCATGAGCTGTTCAGACTTTCACTGATGATACACCACTGCAGTGTGAAGTTCTCATTATCGTAAAATGAGGCAACCTCGTCAATGGCCCAGCTGAAACTGCAATGATCGACAATTATATTTTTACAGTTTATGCATGAAATCGCATCAAGTGGCATTCTTGCTGAGTCTCCTGTTCTTATTCTCAGATATCTGATAATAATATTATCGGCATCTATGATCATGGGATAACCGCAAATAGTAACACCTTCTGCCGGGGCACTTTGCCCTGCAATAGTCAGATTTCCGTAATTTATCTTCATCTCCGATTTAAGAAATATACAACCTGATATGCTGAAAACAACAGTTCTTGGTTCTTTTGTTTTTATCGCTTCCCTGAGGCTTCCTCTGCCCGAATCATTAAGATTTGTAACATAAATTACCTTTCCTCCTCTTCCTCCGGTTACAAATTTACCTGCACCTTCTGCTCCGGGAAACGCTAAAACCTTATCCTTATCTATATTATTATCCTCATTTGATATCACAGGTAAGATGCCGGGATATAATGATGATAAAAAAACTAATAATATAGATATAGAAATATTCAATCTGATATTTTAATGCCCGGGGCTGTCAGAAAAACATATGTTTACCTCTTTGTTATCCTGCCCGCCGGCATGTAAACCGGCAGGCAGGGGGCAATACATCTAATTAAAACCTATGAAATTGATTCACACGCATCATGCGGGACAACAAAGAGCCTTTTGTATTTTTCAGACACCTCCGGAGCATCTGCTACTTATATTTCCGGCTTTTAACAGCCTTTTTATCAGTTATAAATTATTATTCTCTGACAATTTGTTTTACAACAACTTTATCTCCGTCACTCACTTTAATCAGGTACAATCCGCTATTCAGCCCTGAGAAATCAATCCTTATCAGTTGTTCATTTGCTGTTGTCCTCTCAATTATTGATTCCCCCAGTATGTTGTGTACAGAGATGTTGCAGTTTACACTGTTAAGTTTAATATAAAGCACATCACCTGCCGGATTGGGATACATGCTGAACAGGCCTGTCTGAGCTTCATTCAATCCTGAGATGATATATACATCAATAGTATAATCCTGTGTTGTAGCATCTTCCGCTGTGACGGTTATTGTAGCTGTACCAGGTATACTGGTAAATGTTCCGTCACCGGAAATATCAGCATTGGGATCATTGGCATTTGCAAGTATGAATATGCTTGCAGTGCCGGGAAGAACTCCCAGAGTATAGCTGGTAATTCCAGGGTCGAAATCAGGGACCAGTGTCCCGGTATTAGTGCTAAGGGAGGACAGTGTTGCATCTGATGACATCAGGACAATATTTACTGTATAATCCTGAGTATTTCCAAACTGTGCCGTAACAGTAATAACTACTGTGCCGGGGATTGTTGTAACCTCTCCGTCGCCTTCAGCACTTGCATTAGGATCATTTGTTGTAGCTGTTAAAGTAAGACTAACAGTACTGGCGGGTACTCTTAAATCGTAGGTTGTAATTCCGGGATCAAAAGCAGGATTTAACACTCCGACAGTAGACTCAAGATTCGAAAGTGAGGCATCTGTTCCTGATTCCTGGATATCCACAGTATATACTTTAGTCAGTCCGTCCTCGCTGGTTACAGTAATATCCGTTGAAGCAGGAAATACTTTAAATACACCGTCGCCAACAACAGTAGCATTTAATGTATCGCTTGCTGTGGCAGTTATTACAACACTGTCAGTACCGACAGGGATGCTTAACATATAATCCATTGAATCAGGATGGAATGCCGGGTCGAGCACTCCCAGGCTTGTTTCTAAGTCAGCGAGAGAAGCATCTGAAGAGGACTTATCCGTTATTAACGAATCAGGAACATATGTTCCCCTGTCAGGGGCATAAGCACCTGTTGTATCCCATATCATCCAGTCGATGTAAGCTCCCATACTCCTGTTTGCGTCGGCATCGCCGAAGCGGAAATAATTTTCGTCCCCAACTACGGTTGGTGTTGTAACGGTAGCAATTGGTACAGGATCTTCATCAACATAGAAATTTACGATACTATCTATCTTTGTCATCCTGTAAATATGCCATCCCATGGTACCGACATCAAGATCTCCGCTTACGTCGGTTTGCCTCAGGCGCCATCCCTGTGTATAGGTCTGGAGGAACAGCCTTTCCCTGAATCCGGCGTTATACATATCAATTTCCATTATCCTGTCGAGAGTGTCGGATACACCTTTAATTCTGGTAACCCATGTTACAGCCTGCGGATTGCCTTCATAATAATGTCTCCACTGCCATTTGCTGCCTGCAGTATCCACTATCATTTCAAGCAAAGAGTTCCCCGGATTGTCAGGGTCTTCAAGAATGTTATGTGTTGGTGCCGCTCCTCCCGTATTTGTTGTACCAAAAGGAGGATCCCAGTCAGGAGGAAGAACATTGCAGTCGTATACCTGCCAGTCCGGCACTGCCTGGATTAAAGTATCAGGAACTGCCTCTCCTTCACCGGGAGCATAAGCACCTGTTGTATCCCAGATCATCCAGTCAATATAAGCTCCCATACTCCTGTTAGCGTCAGCATCGCCGAAGCGGAAATAACTTTCTTCATCAACGGTGGTTGGTGTTATAACAGAAGCAATTGG
>CAZFHF010000026.1:0-8674 GCA_964518655.1 uncultured Bacteroidales bacterium
TAGTGAGTAATATATTTTCCGCCCGTACCGATTATAAAAGCTTCCCCCTGATAAATGTATTTTATCCTTATATGAGCACAATATCAAATGCAAATTATGTTAATACCCGTAAACCATTTACCAGACTTACATATACAAATGGCGGCGACCAGGATACCAAAGAAGAAACACTGGAAGCCTATCATACCCAAAACATTACCAGAGAACTGAACTTCGGTATAAGATATAAACTGATATCAGCCAAAGGCCAGTATAAATTCCAGAAAATTACTAATAATGCATTGACTGTATTTACATCCTATGAAAAACCGAAATATAAACTTTACTCAAATTTTAATATCAACAGAATAAAAGCTGATGAAAACGGAGGCGTAATAAATGATACACTGATAACTGACTCAATATTCCAGTTTACAACCGACATCCCTACAGTGTTTGGAGGTGTGGACCAGGGAAATAAACATAATCCCGATGTGCTGACTACTATTAATAACATCAACTTTCTGCTGGTGCAGGAGTTAAACTTTTCCCGCCATGAAACATTTGATACACTCAATGCAATTAAAGAAAAAAGATTTAATCCCGTGATTGGATATATATTGGAATATGATATGAGCAAACGAGTGCACAGGGACGAGAAGCCACAAACAGGAGTTGATGAAGGATTCTACAGCAATATCTATATAAATCCTGAATATACATTTGATTCGGTGTATTTTGCGGAGATATCCAATACCATCAGATTCAAATTAGAGAGTATAAATAAGAAAGGTAACTATAACCTTAATTTTGATATCAGCTACGATCAGATGAAATTTAACTATTATACACCCTCCGGTGATAAGGTTAGTTTTACAGGCGATACCTCAATGATGGCCCGTTTTGTTGATAACAAATACTGGCTCGATACTCTTGACAGAACAAAGATCCTTTCAAATACGTCTGTGGCTGTTAACGTTTTTAATGCAAAAAGTAATATCTCCGGCGCAGACCTCAGGGCTGAATATTTTTTGGGAGGGTACAAGGCAGGGGATTATAACCTTAATGCCGAATATACCTTCCTGCTAAAAGACAGGAAATATCCCGCATCAGCATTATTATTAATGTCGTATGGCAGTGAAACACCAAATTACCTGTTGCAGAATTTTTATTCAAATTATTTTATATGGAATAATGACTTTAAACCAATTAAGAATGCAGAGCTGGCTGTCAGGTATAATACCTTATCTGAAACATTTGAAACAGGTATAGATTATTCAATGTTTCAGAATTACATATATTATAATACTGATGCTATGCCGGAGCAGTATGAAGACAACCTGTCAGTTCTTTCATTTCACGCGGCAAAATATTTTAAATTCTGGAAGTTCGGCTCATTGAACAAAATTGTATGCCAGTTTGTTAATAAGCCTGATTATCTGAGCTTGCCAGAATTTGCAGCATATAATTCAACTTATATTAAGCATAAGTTCCATTTTAAGCTTACTGGAGGCGGATTCACTGCAATGCTCGGATTTGATTTGTTTTATAATTCAGAATACTATGCAAATGCATATAATCCGGCACTGGGAGTATTTCATCAGCAAAATGAGAAAAAGCTGGGTAACTACCCCTATATGGATGTATTCCTGAATGTTTTGTTAAAACGAACAAGATTTTTCTTTAAATATGAACATTTAAATTATAACTGGTTAAATAAAAACTATTTCTCGGTACTACATTATCCCAGGAATGAAGCCATGTTCAAATTCGGATTATCATGGATTTTTTATGACTAGAATATTTGAGTACAAATCCTATCAGACTATGAAAAAAATATTTAATAAATCAATAATATTCCTTCTCCTTCTGGTATTTTCATGCATACATTTTGAAAAATACCAGGGTGTAAATGGTACGCTCAGTGATTTTGAGAAAATAAACAGAAAGGGGAAAATAGTTGTTTTAACAGATTTTAATTCAACCAACTATTTTATCTATCGCGGACAGCCTATGGGCTATCAATATGAAATGTTGCAGGAGCTGGCAGATTATCTTGGACTGAAGCTGGAAGTTCGTGTAAGCAATGATCTTGAAAACAGTTTTTACAGACTGATAAATAAAGAAGTTGATCTTATTGCAGCTAATCTTACAGTTACAAAGGAAAGAAAAAAGATCGTAGCTTTCACTGTTCCCCACAGTCAGACACGCCAGGTACTTGTTCAGCGCAAGCCCGAAAACATGTCTGGCATAGACAGTGATTCGCAGAAGCCGGAACTTATCAGAAACCAGCTTGATCTTGGCGGAAAAACAATCTATGTCAAAGCCAGGTCTTCGCACACTGAAAGGCTCAGAAACCTGTCAGATGAAATAGGTAGCTATATACATATAATAGAAGTTAATGATGAGGTTGAAAATCTGATAGCCAGGGTGGCAAATGGAGAAATAGATTATACTGTGAGTGATGAAAATGTTGCGCTGGTAAATCAGAAATATTATAAGAACATTGACGTTGAAACACCGGTTAGCTTTCCGCAAAATCTGGCATGGGCCGTTAGAAACAGCTCCGTTGAATTTCTTGAAGCTGTAAATGAGTGGCTGACTGAGTTTAAGGAAACAAGAAGGTATAAGACCATTTATGCAAAATATTATAACAATCACAGGGCAGCACAGATCGTTGAAAGCGATTTTTTTACTATAAACTCCGGAAGGATCTCTGCATATGATGATGTTATTAAGACTTACAGCCAGGAGATTGGATGGGACTGGAGATTAGTGGCCTCACTGATTTACCAGGAATCAAGATTCAGACCTGATGTTAAATCATGGGCAGGAGCTTTCGGTTTAATGCAGCTTATGCCCTCTACAGCAAGAAGATACGGTGTAAGTATGAATTCATCACCACAGAAACAGATACAGGCAGGAATAAATTTTATTAAATGGCTTGATGAAAGATTTGAAAATATTGAAGATAACGATGAAAAGATAAAGTTTATACTTGCTGCATATAACGTTGGGCCCGGACATATATATGATGCCAGGAACCTGGCTGTGAAAGACGGTGCCAATCCTGATGTGTGGGATGACAGTGTTGATAAATACCTGTTAAGTAAATCAAATCCTGAAGTATATAAAGATCCGGTTGTAAAATACGGGTATTGCCGGGGCACCGAAACTTATAACTTTGTTAGGGATATACTTGAAAGATACGAGCATTATAAGAATCTGACAAAATAGAAAATTGACAGCAAAAGGGACACAGCAAAAGGGACAGCGCCCTTCAGGGTGACTGTCACCCCTTTAACAAATCCAGAAACTCACTAAGGATCATTGCTGTTGCTCCCCAGATATAGTGGTTACTGATATTGTAAACAGGGGCCTTAAGCTCACTCTTGTTTGATATTACTGTCTTATACTGAATGATATCATCATTCAGCAATTCACTGATTTTAACTTCAATAAGATAATCTACTTCCCGCGGATCAGCCCTAAACACGGGTTTTTTATTGCATGCTCCAACAAAAGGGGTAACTTCAACGTTGCTCACTTCAATATGTAACGGCGTCAGACTACCTAATATCTCAACTTCAGAAGCAAACACACCTGTTTCTTCCTCTGTCTCCCTCAGCGCAGTTTCCTGTAATGATGTATCACCGGGCTCAGTCCTTCCTCCGGGAAAGCTAATCTGGCCGCTGTGAGGTGTATTGTCTATAGTCCGTTTTATAAATACAGTAAATAATTCTTCGTTATGAGGATACAGTAATATAAGAACACTGCCTCTTTGAAATTTTCCGGTGCCTGATAAGGCACTTCTTTCAGCAGGAGCCATCTTATTCTGGCTTGCCTTGCCTGGCAGAGGACTTTTTAACCCAACTCTGACAAGATTAAGAATATTTTCAACTGATGCCGGAATCAAAATAGACACTTAATTAATTATACCTGATTGTTTTTACTGGATTTATATTAGAAATAATATGAGCCGGAAGAAGGAGAACTATCATTGTAACAACAAGTGTACCTATGTTCAGTATAAAAAGATAAAGAAAATTAAAATTTATGGGCACATAATCAATAAAATAGGAAGACTGGTCCAGTTTCAGAATTTTAAAATAATGCTGAAGCCAGCAAATACCCAGTCCGATTATATTACCCCAGAAAAGAGCTTTAACTAATAGAAAGGAAGACTGGTACAGAAAAATGTTCTTTATTAAATTGTTCTCAGTTCCTACAGCTTTTAAAATTCCAATCATATTTGTCCGATCGAGAATAAGTATCAGAAGCCCTGATATCATATTAAAAACCGCAACAACCAGCATAAGTCCCAGTATTATCCATACGTTTTTATCAACCAGCTTGAGCCAGTCAAATATTTGCGGATATTTCTGCTTTATATTTATTACTCTCAGCGCTGATCCGTCTTCTGACAATGTGCTTCCAACAATCGTGCTGACGATAAATGACATATTCTCAATATCATCAAAGTCATCAATCAACACTTCAAATCCGCTTATTTCATCTTCTTCCCAGTTGTTAAGCTTTTTTATATGGCCAATATCTGCCAGTATAAACTGCTTGTCAAACTCTTCCAGGCTTGTTTCATAAATGCCTGACACAACAAAGGTGCGGGGCCTCGGCCTATCATCTATGAAATACATAATGAACTTATCACCAACGTTAAGCCTTAGTAATGAAGACAGAAATTTTGAGATTAGCACTTTATTAGTCTTTACAGAATCATTAACTGAAAAACTTTTTCCCTCTACAAGGTTCTCATTAAAGAAATCCCATTTAAAATCACTGCCAACACCCTTGACTATGGCCCCCTGTATATCTTCACGCGTTTTAATAATTCCCGGTTTGGTGGCAAATACCTGTATATGGTTTATGCCTGCAATAGAGTCCAGAAATGAATAAAATTTCTGGTTTTGCGAAACAGGTGAAGTCTCATATGATGTGTTTAAATCGTAATTTACTATTTGTATATGTGAACCAAAACCAACAATCTTTTTGCGTATCTCGTTCTTAAAACCAACAACAATAGCTACAGAAATGATCATCACAGCAAGACCCAGAGAAATGCCGGATATGCAAATCTTAATTATCGGCCTTGAGATAGATTGTTTGCTCTCCCTGTCAAATGTCAGTCTTTTTGCTATAAAAAATCCCGTATTCAATTTGTTCAGTAATAATTTAAAATGCAAATGTACTAATTTAGTATCATCAATATAAAATATAATTCCTAATTTGCAGTTACAGAAATATTTTATATGGCTGCCAAATTACTAAATATCCTCCCGGTAATTCTTATATTGGTTAACGTAACTAACCAGGAATGTGCCTTTTCCCGGGAACCTGAAATAATAACAGGAGCCCGGAGGACTGAGGTATACATTCCAAAATTGGCAGGAAAGAAAATAGCCATCGTTGCTAATCATACTTCTATAATAGGCAATACTCACATTGTTGATTCTCTGTTAAGCCTCGGCATCGATATAGTAAAAATATTTAGTCCGGAACACGGATTTAAAGGCAAGGCCGATGCAGGGGGAAATTATACCGATTCAGTGAGGTCATATAGTAATATTGAGATTATTTCATTATATGGGAATAAAAGAAAGCCGGCCCCTGAGGATTTGGAAGGTATCAATATGCTTGTTTTTGATATTCAGGATGTAGGGGTAAGGTTTTACACATATATTTCTACCTTGCATTATGTCATGGAGGCATGTGCTGAGAATGATGTTCCATTACTAATTTTGGACAGGCCCAATCCAAACGGCCATTACATTGACGGACCTGTACTTGATTTGAAGTATAAATCATTTGTGGGAATGCATCCTGTTCCTGTAGTTCACGGTATGACAATCGCGGAGTATGCACAAATGATTAACGGCGAGAAATGGCTGGATGGAAATGCAAGCTGCAGACTGGATTATGTTACATGTGAAAATTATAAACATACTTCTTTCTATATACTGCCTGTAAAACCTTCACCAAACCTGCGGAATATGAGGGCAGTATATTTGTATCCATCATTGTGCTTTTTTGAAGGCACAATAATGAATGAAGGCAGGGGCACTGATTTTCCTTTCCAGGTATTCGGTCATCCTGATTTTTGTGACAGCGATTTTTATTATATACCTGAGAGCGTTCCGGGAGCAACAAATCCTAAACATAAAAATGAAAAATGTTATGGTATTGATTTAAGAGATACAACAATTGATTCTCTACAGTCAGAAGGTAAAATAAATCTGTCATATATCATCAACGCTTACATTAGTATGAAGAAAGGTGATCAGTTTTTTAACAGTTATTTTAATACTCTTGCAGGAAATGATATTCTGAAAAAGCAGATCATTGAAGGATTAGCTGAAGAACAGATCAGGGATTCCTGGCAGGAGGATCTTACATATTTCAGGAAAATAAGGAAAAAATATTTGCTATATCCTGATTTTGAATAATCCTCTTTTATTTGGGAGTCCCGGTTGTGGTTTCAGGAGGAGCCTGTGCTATGACCTTGCCTTTAATTGTCAATACAATCGGTGAATTAGAGGCATTTGAGGTCACAGTAATGGATTTCGAAAAACTCCCTACCCTTCTCGTATTGTATTTAACCTGGATACTTGATTTTTTATGGCTTTTAATTGGTTCCTTTGACCATTTGGGAACAGTACATCCGCATGAAGGACGTACATTACTCAAAACAAGAGGATCCTTTCCCGTATTTTCGAAGATAAACTCGCAACCTCCGTCACTGCCCTGAGCTATGGTCCCGTAATTATAGACAACATTTTCAAATTTTATAAAGGGAGCCCTTTTATCTTTTTTCTGATTGTCTTCCGGGCCCTGGCTGCAACTGTTTGATACGGTTAGTATGGCAACTGCCAGTATTGCAAATGCTTTTTTCATGATTACTCACAATTTTAATTAACAAGACGCTAAATTAATGTAATTAAAGAAAAACTGAATATTTTTTTATCAATAATTGTAATCAATTAATACGGTAAATTATTTATTTTGTTTTAAACATTTTGGATTACTTAATGAAAATTACAAATAACAAATCCAAAATTCAGGATTGCTAAATTGCTAAATTGCTCTTTTGCCTCTGCCTTCGCCTTTTTAATTTAATTCCGAAGTTTAAAAATAAGTTTTAATTATGCTAATTTTTTAATTAATTTGCGGGGCTGTGTTCGGTTTTTAGAGTGAACATTTAAGTTGACCAGGGTGTTGAATTAATATGACAGAGATTTAAAATGAATATTTCCAGCAAATATAATCCCGGAGAAGTTGAAGATAAATGGTATAAATCCTGGCTTGAAAAAAAGCTTTTCAAATCAGAACCTGATGAAAGAGAGCCATACACAATAGTTATACCCCCGCCAAATGTCACAGGTGTGTTGCATATGGGCCATATGCTGAATAATACAATACAGGATATTTTAATAAGAAGGGCAAAGATGCAGGGTAAAAACACATTATGGGTGCCGGGGACAGACCATGCATCCATAGCTACGGAGGCCAGGGTTGTTGCAAAGCTTAAAAGTGAGGGAATAGAGAAAAAAGACCTGACAAGGGATGAATTCCTTCAACATGCATGGGAGTGGAAAAACAAACACGGGGGAATTATTCTGGAACAGCTGAAAAAACTGGGTGCTTCGTGAGACTGGGACAGGACGAAGTTCACAATGGATAAGGATCTGTCAGAAAGCGTAATTCATGTTTTTGTTGATCTTTACAATAAAGGTATGATATACCGCGGTGTGAGGATGGTAAACTGGGATCCCCAGGCTAAGACTGCTGTATCGAACGAAGAGGTGATATACAGGGAAGTTAAATCAAAATTATATTATGTGAATTACAGGGTTGATGGGGAAAACAGCTTTGTAACAATTGCAACCACCCGGCCCGAGACAATACTTGGAGATACCGCCGTATGTGTTAATCCCAATGATAAACGTTACAAAGACCTGGAAGGTAAAAAGGTATATATTCCATTGGTTAACAGGTTAGTACCTGTAATTGAAGACGATTATGTCGATATGGAGTTTGGCACCGGATGCCTTAAGATTACACCTGCCCATGATGAAAATGACTATGAAATAGGTATAAGGCATAACCTTGAAAGTATAAATATTTTCAATGATGACGGCACACTAAGCGATAATGCCCTTGTGTTTGTCGGCACTGACAGGTTTGAAGCAAGGGAACTGGTTGTTAAGAAACTTAAGGAGGAGGGGCTGCTTATAAAGGTTGAGGATTACGTAAATAACATGGGATTCTCGGAAAGGACCGATGCTGTTATCGAGCCCAGGCTTTCGATGCAGTGGTTTATGAATATGAAGGAGCTCTCCCGGCCTGCGCTGGAGAACCTGATGAATGATAATATAAAGCTGCTGCCACCCAAGTTTAAAAATACCTACCGCCACTGGATGGAAAATGTCAAAGACTGGTGTATATCCAGGCAATTATGGTGGGGACATCGCATACCTGCCTGGTACCTGCCTGACAGTAATGATTTTGTTGTTGCTGAAACCGGAGAAGAAGCTTTAAAGCTTGCCAGGGAAAAACTTAATAATACTGGTATTAAAATATCAGACTTAAGGCAGGACGAGGATGTTCTCGATACATGGTTTTCATCCTGGCTATGGCCCATTTCTGTATTTGACGGGATACGCAATCCTGGGAACAAGGA
>CAZFHF010000026.1:8684-10733 GCA_964518655.1 uncultured Bacteroidales bacterium
TGATCTTGTTACTGCACCCGAGATATTGTTTTTCTGGGTGGCACGGATGATAATGGCAGGTTATGAGTATATGGGAGACAAGCCTTTCCACAATGTATACTTAACAGGAATAGTTCGTGACATCAAAAGGCGTAAAATGTCGAAGTCATTAGGCAACTCCCCTGAACCGCTTGATCTGATCAGGAAATACGGAGCTGACGGGGTAAGGGTTGGAATGCTTTTATGCAGCCCGGCAGGTAATGATCTGCTGTTTGATGAAAGCCTCCCTGAGCAGGGAAGAAATTTTGCCAATAAAATATGGAATGCATTCCGCCTTGTTAAGACCTGGCAGATTGATACGGCTATTGAACAACCCGAATATGCCAAAGCAGCAATTACCTGGTTTAATGAGCGCCTTAATCAACAGGTATCACTCATTAACGGTAATTTCACCCAGTACCGGATATCCGATGCCCTGATGAATAATTACAGGTTATTCTGGGATGATTTCTGTTCATGGTACCTTGAGATTGTCAAACCTGAATATAAAAAACCTGTTGACGAGATAACATTAAAAGCAACAATAAGATTCTTTGATGAACTGCTAAGGCTCCTTCACCCGTTTATGCCGTTTATCACTGAGGAGATATGGCATTTAATAGACAACAGCAAAGGGGATTCAAGCATTATGGTAGCTGAAATGCCTTCACCGAAACCATATGACAAGGAAACAGTGAACCTGTTTGAAAATACTCAGGAAGTAGTAACTTTCATAAGGAATGCCAGGAACGAAAAACAAATTGCAAATAACCAAAAACTAATTCTTAATATTGTAGCATCCGGTTATAAAAAGGATTTTATCCCGGTCCTGGCAAAACTGGCAAATCTATCTGAAATAAACTTCATTGATAAAAAGACTGAAGGGGCAGTAAGCTACATTACAAAGTTTGGAGAGTATTACCTGCCCTTAGGAGATCTGGTGGATCATGACGAGGAGATAAAAAAGCTTGAGAAAGACCTGGAATACACAAAGAGTTTTCTTTCATCGGTAATGAAAAAACTGGAGAATAAGCAATTTATTAATAATGCTCCCGACAAGGTTATAGCAATGGAAAAAAAGAAAAAGGCCGATGCAGAGAACAAGATCAAGGCACTGGAGGAAAGACTGAAGGGAATGAGATAAGGTGACTGTCCCTTCCCAACTATCCGTTTTCGGACAATATTGTAACGCTTTCGTACATTAAACGTCTTATATTAAAACCCGGTTTTTAATAATAAGTTGAATTTTAACATTCTGCCGGTTATGGCACAATAATTGAAAGCAGATTGCAGTTAGTAAGCATAATTATTATAACCACACATGATTAAACTGGACAAGGTCCATAAGACTTACCATAACGGAAGCCCTCTACACGTGCTTAAAGGCATTGACCTGGATATTGAGGAAGGGGAATTTGTATCTGTAATGGGCTCATCAGGCTCAGGAAAATCCACACTCCTGAATATAATAGGTATACTCGATAATTATGACGAGGGTGGTTACTGGCTTAATGGCACACATATCATGAACCTTAATGAAAAAAAAGCAGCCTACTACCGTAACCAGATGATAGGTTTTGTATTTCAGTCATTTAACCTTATAAATTTTAAGAGTGCAATGGAGAATGTGGCGCTTCCGCTTTATTATCAGAAGGTCAGCCGCAAGAAACGCAACAAGACTGCACTTGAATACCTTGACAGGCTGGGACTGAAAGAATGGGCTGACCGTACGCCCAATGAACTGTCAGGAGGTGAAAAACAACGTGTTGCCATTGCCCGGGCAATGATATCAAAACCTAAAGTGATACTTGCAGATGAACCTACAGGTGCACTGGATAGCGAGACATCGTTTGAAGTAATGAAACTGTTAAAGGAAATAAATGACGGGGGTATTACTATTGTTATAGTTACACATGAAAGGGATATATCCCAGATGACTAACAGGATCATAAGACTGCGGGATGGTATTATAGAAAACAAACAAGAAGAACCTGAATAAACCTAAACTATAATGTTTGATATTGACAAATG
>CAZFHF010000026.1:10743-17217 GCA_964518655.1 uncultured Bacteroidales bacterium
ACAAATGGCAGGAAATATTCGGCACAATCAAAAAGAACAAACTGCGTACTTTTTTAACAGCCTTCAGCGTATCGTGGGGAATATTTATGCTGATCATACTGCTGGGCTCCGGCAACGGGCTTGAAAACGCAATGAGGAATAATTTCACCAGCGCAATGACCAACAGCATGTGGATCTTCGGCGGACAAACCAGCCAGCCATACAAAGGACTTAAACCGGGTAGATACATTCAGCTTACAAATGAGGACTATCAGAGGGTAAAACAAAGCATCCCGGAAGTTGAACTAATCTCTTCACGCTATCGAATGCCCGGAAACAATTATGTGGCTTACAAGGATAAAACAGTAAATTTTGAAATTCGGACAGTCTTTCCTGATTACAGGCCTATAGAAAATATAAAAATTAAGGAGGGACGGTATGTAAACAATATTGATATTGCGCAGAACAGAAAAGTAGCAGTGATATCAACCGAGGTAAAGGAAGAACTGTTCAAAAACAATCATGCTATAGGTAAATATATTATTGTAAATGGTTTTTCAGTGCAGGTGGTTGGGATCTTTGAAGATATTGATGACTGGGATAATAACAGGTGTGTTTACCTGCCTGTAACAACAGCCCAGCTGTTATATGGCGGAAGTAATGATATTTCCATGCTCTCCCTTACAATTCCTGCTTCTTCGTCGCTGGATGAATCAAAACAGATTGAGAATAAAATACGAAACATGATTGCCAAGACCCATAATTTTGATTTTGATGATGAGAGGGCATTACATATAGGAAACTGGCTGGAGAACCTGAATATGTTCATTAACCTGTTTAATTCAATCCGGTTCTTTATCTGGGTAATTGGCATAATGACGATTATAGCTGGTATTGTAGGTGTCAGCAATATTATGACTATTGTAGTTAAAGAGCGCACAAAAGAGATTGGCATCAGAAAGGCTATAGGGGCAAGGCCGGGATCTATAATAGGACTGATATTGCAGGAATCAATATTCATTACTTCACTGGCCGGTTTTTTCGGATTATTGTTTGGGACAGGTTTGCTGGAACTGATAAGAAGATACATACCGGAAAATGATTACTTTTTCAATCCGCAGGCTGATCTTAGAATTGCCGTTGGTGCTACAGTGCTATTAATTATTGCCGGACTGCTTGCCGGATTTTATCCTGCCCGCAGGGCAGCTAAAATCAGGCCTATTGTGGCATTACGTGATGAGTAAAATTATTATTAATAAAAAACTATAATCAATGTTTGACCGCGATCGTTGGCAGGAAATATTTTATGCCCTGAAAAAAAATAAAATGCGGACATTCCTTACAGCTTTCGGAGTGTTCTGGGGTATTTTTATGCTGGTTGTTATGCTTGGCGCCGGCAAAGGTTTATATAACGGAGTGTTTTACGGAATGGGTGATTTCGCAACAAACAGCCTGTTTATCTGGACACGGCAAACAACAGTTCCATATAAAGGGTTTCCCAGGGGAAGGCAATGGAATTTTACAAATGAGGATACAAAAGCTCTCCTGGAGAATATCAGGGAGATAGAGGTTTTAGCACCACGCATAGGATCAAGGCAGGGATTGATTGAAATAGGACGTAATAAGAACAGCGGTTTTTTTCGAATAATCGGAGATACACCGGAATATTATAATATTGATCCGGTAAAAATAAATGAAGGGCGATTTATAAACCGGCTGGATCTTAAAGAGCAAAGGAAAGCCATAGTAATTGGAAAAAGGGTAAGAGACGTATTGTTTGATCCGGGAGAAAATGCTGTTGGTGAATATCTGAAAATCCAGGGAGTATACTTTGAAGTTATTGGAACATTTCAATCCAAACGTGCACCTAACAGAGGCGGTGATTATCAGAATGAGTGTATCTTTATGCCTTATACCACTCTTCAAAAAACATATAATTATGGTAATGTTGTAGGGTATTATTCTGTTCTGGCAAAACCAGGTATTCCTGTGAGCCGCGTTGAAGCTAAGATGAGAAAATTCCTTGCCCGCCGTCATAAGATATCACCTGATGACAAGCTGGCATTTGGATCAAATAATGTTGAAGAGGATATCAGGAACCTGACCAACTTATTTACAGGGATAAACTTACTTTCATGGTTTGTTGGAATACTGACACTGGCAGCCGGTGTTATCGGGATAAGCAATATTATGCTGGTTATTGTGAAGGAACGTACAAAGGAGATTGGAATACAAAGGGCAATAGGTGCGACACCATTGAAAATCATTACACAGATAATTATGGAATCAGTATTTTTAACAACAATAGCCGGCTATACAGGGTTATTATTGTCTACAGGAATCGTGGAAATTGTCGGGGCTTTACTGCGCAAAGCCCAGGTAGAATCTTTCTTTTTCAGGAATCCCGAGGTAGATTTTAAAGTTGCAACTTTGGCATTGCTAATATTAATTGCTTCAGGAGCATTGGCAGGATTAATACCGGCCAGGAGAGCTGTTAAAATTAAACCTATTGATGCCTTACGTTCTGAATTATAAAATATAAAATTTAATTTCTAAAATATGAGAAAAGTATTAAGAATAATAATTATTGTTATCATTATAGGTAGTGGTATTGGAATATTTGTTTATCTCGCCAGCAAAGAGAAAAAGGCTCCGGTGATATTTGAAACACAACAACCGTTTGTTACAAATATTGTAAAAAAGACTGTTGCTACAGGTTCTATTGTCCCAAGGAAAGAGATTGAGATAAAACCCCAGGTGCCGGGAATCATTGTCGATATATACGTCGAACCCGGGGATATGGTGAAAGAAGGGGATCTTATAGCCAAGGTGAAAGTGATACCTGAGATGAGGGAACTTAACAGTGCCGAAGCCAGAGTAAAACAGGCAAATACAAGGTATGATGATGCTAAAAAAGTTTATGAACGGCAGAAACAGCTTTTTGATGAAGGGATAATACCTGAACTCGAATTTCAGCAATATAAAGTAGCATTCGAAAATGCCGCAACAGAAAAGGAAGCATCTGAAAATAACCTGCAGATTATTAAAGAGGGTGTGACCAAAAGTGAAGGTACGACACTCACTCTTATTCGTTCAACGATAAGAGGTATGGTGCTGGATGTTCCCGTGGAGGTTGGAAATACGGTGATTCACACTAATCCATATAATCCCGGAACAACTATAGCATCTGTAGCTAATATGAATAATCTTATTTTTGAAGGTGAGCTGGATGAATCTGAAGTCGGAAAGATCAAACTGGGAATGCAGCTGGTAATTACTGTTGGTGCTATTGATAATATAACTTTTAATGCAACTTTGGAGCATATTTCTCCCAAAGGTTTCGAAGAGAGCGGGACTATACTGTTCCCAATAAAAGCCAAGGTCAGTCTTATTGATACTATTTTTATCCGTTCCGGGTACAGCGCTAATGCCAATATTGTTCTTGATAAACGCGATAGTGTGTTGGCCATAAGTGAAAACCTCCTCCAGTTTGAAGGTGACAGTGAGGACTCGGTATACGTTGAGGTTGAAAAAGGGAAACAGATATTTGAAAAACGGTATATTGAAGTCGGGCTTTCCGATGGTATAAATATTGAAGTAGTATCAGGACTTACAAAAGAAGATAAAATCAAAGTCCCTCAAGGGGGATAGATTAATGTGGGTTATATTTATCAGCTACGTGCTAGTATCCTTTGTGATATTAGCACGTTTTTTTGTATAAAAAAAAGTGACAGATACCTTTTCAGGGAATCTGTCACTTTTTATTAAGGTGCCTGTTACTTTTTATTATTTCACAAACAGTTTTCCCGAGTATATGCTGTTAGCAACATTAATTTTAATGAAATAAAGCCCCTTATTCAGATCGGAGATATTTACTTTTATGGTTTGTTCAATCCTGGTATCTACTGACTTGACCAGAGAGCCTGTAATGTCAATAATATCTGTTGTTACAATGACGTCTGTTTCTGAGCTTAAGCCATAGATGTAAATGTTCTCATGTGCCGGATTGGGATATACGGCTACTTTACCTGTCAGCATAGTTTCAGCATTTCCAACATATAATATTATTATATCATCTCCCCCGACTGTGATATCATACCATTCAACTGTGATTGTTAACGTATATAATGTTAGTGGTAATATGGGGTCAGTAGTAATCAGGTATGTATTTCCACCGTCAGGTGTTGTGGCATCAGTAATATTACCGCCATTATTAAGGCTGAAGTTTGAAGCATCCAGTCCGTCTATCGGCGGAGCAAGAGTAACTGCAAATCCTGAGCGTCCTACATTTGACACTGTGGCAGCTATATTTATCAGGAAACTGCGTTCAATAGCACCAATATCGTTGTCCTTGTTAAAAGGTCTTAAAACACCGCGCATATCATTAACCGGAGGACCACCCATAAAAGTTACATCGTCTGCAGCGTCCAGCAACGGACTGCCTGGCTGCGGCATATGATAGGGAAGCGGACCTTCAATAAGATCACTTAGCATGGGATCCACACAGGCTTCATTACCTTGCCAATGAAAATAATAGCATTTGTTTCTTTTTCTTTGATGACAAAAAGGAAAGGTTTATTAACCACAAAGTGTATTATTTGATCCTCGCCGGGCTCCGCTGTTCTTTCGACAATCTCAACAGCCGTTACTGCCGCAGCTTCGGTGCCGGATTCATTAACTTCTACAAATGCCTTATGCAAAACCCTTGAGATTTTAAGATCCCTGTAAAGATTGATTTTTGAGAAATCGGCATCCCAGGTAAAGGCAATACCCATACCCAGGTTAACAAGTGCCTGATTCAGGGAATCGGAATATTCAAATTTAAATTTTGGTAAGTGAATAACCAGTTCTTTTTCCTGCATAGATGCCAGCCATAAATTCCAGCTTTCACTGTTTAGTTCATAAAGCACATCATCGACTGATTTATCATTTTGAGGTAAAAGTATTATCATACTGTAATTTCCCTGTCCGTAAAATAATTCTGCAGCTGAAAAAATGTCATTGCTGAGGTAGTTAAAATTCTGCTGCTGTGCCATAGTCTGAACATTAATAGTACTTCCGTCATTCAGCTGGAAATCCTCACCAGCAGTATTCTCTTCATCAAATTCATATTTCCATAATCCGTTAAAATATATGGCATTTATCAAATACATCACGGCATTTGGATGAATAAAATCAATGATCTCCGGAATTTTCTCATGTGTCTTATCAGCTACCCAGCCGTTTATTATATCCCTGGCATCAGGTGCCTTAAAATCCAGAGCATTCACTTCAGCATCATAGTAAGCCTGATTAATATTAATAAACTCCTCTTCAACAGTAAAGCTTTCGTCATGCCAGATAGAATTAGCAATTTCCAGTACTACTTTAGGATCAACCGAAAGCAGACCGCTTATCAGATTCTTATATATCTCATTTATTTCTTCAACTGTTAATCCTTCTTTATTGAGTGTATTTTCCATTGCCTCCTTTGTAGCCCCCTCCGCTCCGTTATAAGTCATAGCCAGTGCTATTGATACACTTATTGGTGACATAAAAATATTACTGTCTTCATTTTCGTTGGCTACAACCTCCCTGAACAGGTCAATTCCGAATTCATTGTCAGCAGCAATCAGCTTTTCGGTGTTCTTGGTAATGTGAAAATGAAGTTCCAGGGGCCCGTTGCTGTTTTTTTCACATGCAAATAATATTGTTATACCTAAAATCAGCAGTATGTTAAATAATTGTTTCATTTTTTACAGCTTATTTGTTATTATCAGGTGCGCAATAAATAATAATTAAAGAAGAAAAATATTTAACTTTCATATTCCGGCATGTTCACTATACCGATAAAAAGTATGGCTTTTGTCTTCTTTTCTTTTATAGCAAACAGAAATGGTTTGTTGGCAACGAAGTATTTCTTATCCGGCACAGAAGTAAATGATATCTCAACTACCGTAGCGGCAGCAGCTTCGGTCCCTTTCTCGTTAACGTCAATAAATGCTTTTTGCTTTACCATGGAAATAAACAGATCATAATAAGGATGGATTTTCGAAAAGTCGGCTGCACCCGGTAAAAATGCAACTCCCATTCCCATATTTATCAAAGGCGTATTAAGGGAATCTTCGAATTCAAACTTGAATTTAGGAAGTTTTATCAGAACTTCCTGTTCAGTGTAATTTTCCGTCCAGCTTTCCCAGTTTTCGGCTGTAAGGCTGTTTACTATGTCACCAGTTGATTTACTGCCATTGGGAAGAAATAACAGCATGCTGTAATCTCCTGCTCCATAAAGCAGTTCAACTGAAGAGAATGTTTCGTTTGACTGATAGTTAAATACTCCGTCAATCAGCATGGTAGGCACTTCTGCAACACCCCCGTCAGCAAGATAGAAATTATTGTTTTCCGTATCTTCTTCGTCAAATTCGTATTTCCATATACCGTTAAAATATATAGCATTTATAAGGAACATCACAGATAAGGGTGATATCTGATCAATGATTTTGTCTATCTTATCAT
>CAZFHF010000027.1:0-16950 GCA_964518655.1 uncultured Bacteroidales bacterium
GCGTCGGTCCGTCCGTGCTTGTTACTGTTATGCCCGTGTTTGTGTTGTCACATATCGTATCAGGGGATGCCAGGGCCGTTATTGTTGGCTCTACCCAGACAAATACCGAACTATCCGGGCCCGTACACATCTCGTTCTCAAGAGCATCAACTAAATATGGTGTAATAATAAATTCAACCTGCTTTTTTGTATTGGAACTATTGAACAGTGTATCGCTTATATAAGAGTCCTCACGTAAATTGAATGTATCACCCTTGAGGATTGAAACATCAGCAGGCAGATTTACGCCATACCTGAATCTTATACTAAAGTTTACTGTATCCGATGGTGAAACCAGTTGAATACTCGTTGTATCACTGCTGCAAATTGTATCTGTTTCAGGGATCGGATCTGCCAGAACCATAGGTTCTATATATATTTTAAGAGTATCAAGCTGCCAGCTTTTTAAAGTATCAATATAATCTTTAACAATTACAAGTGTATCTGCATCAAGGCCGTCCCAGTCAACATAAATTGCAGTATCTGACTCATAGCTGTCAATACTTCCCCCGATAACAGTCCAGTAGTAACTATGATCCGGCCTTTCATTTATATAATAATACCCGTTTTCATCATGACATATTATTGAATCATCAGTTTGTATCTCAGGAGGTGGAATGGAAACAATGTCAATAGTATAGGTAATTGTAGTATCTGCGACAGATGTTGAGCTGTTCTTGACCTTAAGTTTAACAGTTCCTGAAGGACCTAACCCCCATTGTACAATTAATGAATCATTAGCTCCTGATGCCCATACAGAATCTCCCCCGGAAATTGTCCAGTTATAATCCCTGCTGCTTACAATCGGGACAGAATACAAACACCAGCAGTCTTCACAGGATTCAAATGAAAAATCAGAACCTGTCAGCTGTGATGATGGAGAATAGAATTCATCCGGAGAGTTCTGGTTAATATATTCAGTTTTGATCCACTCAGCGGTCAATGCTGTATCTAATACTCTTGCCTCATCAATTCTTCCATGGAAAAAATTTGTCGGGGAGCCGTCAAAATCTCCGGCACCTATTCCAAACGGCATATCATTCTGATCAAAATTTCCCGTAACATCAGTATTCCCAATAGTATCACCAATTCCATTAATATAATGATCCCTTATATTCCCATCATAAGTCATTACTACATGAGTCCATATATTTGTCGTAATTGAATTATTTCCACTAACAGGATAATATGTATCACTTTTGGTTATATGTGATCTTAACCTGTCATTTGGATCAAACAGAATGGAATACATTGAAAAAGGTTCGGCATAGGAATCATGAGTTTTTATAAGAATATAATCATAATCATCTATGGAATAAGGCCTTACCCAGGCTGAGAGAGTTATTTTTTCAGTAACATCTAGGGAAGGATCATCCGGTATCCTGATATAATCTTCAGTCCCATCAAAATAATAAGCATTACCTATCTGGCCGCCGGGGTGCATATCTGCACCATTTATTGCTGTCCCATCATTACCGTTTACTGTTGCATCATCAACATCTGTGAGGTGCCATACACCGCGATAGTTTGAATTCCATGTACTGTCAGTAGTATAATCATTCAGGTCCTGCGGATTCCCGTATATCAAGCGTATTGTATCGTCAATTCCGGCGGCAAGTAAAGGTATTCTGACCCATGCTACTAAATCGCCCGCAGATCCATCATAGTATTCAATCTCGTGGTACAGCCTGTTATAGTCATTATCCGTAAAGATTATATCGTTTCCGCCAGCATCATAAACATTCCCTCCGTTTGCAACGGTTTCCATCTCGGGATCCCCGTCTATCCTTATCATCAACGGAAAATCATACAGATCAGCCTTAACCGAATCTCCTACAATGACAAATTCTTTCTGATAAGTATAGCCTAGGATGGGCTCAGGATAAACACCACTCTGTGAATATGAAAGAAAAGGAAAAAGAAAATGCAGAATTGTCAGGAATATGAATGACCTGCACATATTAACAGCGAGGTTATACCAAACGCCGGATTTAGCCTGTAGTCTCGCGCCCGCTATAACACTACTATTATTAAATGCAAAAGAAAAGCCGGTGAAATATTTGCTCTTCTTTGATTTAGGCAGTTTCGTGTTTATATATAGCATTAACCAGGTCAAACAGTATGCAACAACAATGTATAAAATTTCTACGTTAATTAATACAAAATGTTACGTAAAAAACTAATTATTAAATTTTTACAATATTCAGAAATTAGCCTAAAGATAAAAAAAGATTATAATATATTTTAAATATTTGTTTCAACATATATATCAAATGACTGTAAATTAGAATTTTTTCATATTTTGATGCAAAAATCCAGGTAAATACGAATAATAATTTTATATGGTATTAAAATTATTAAACGATTAATTAATACCTGTGAATATCATTTAATTAAAGTATTTTGAAAAACATTTAACATTTTGTATTTTGCACATTCTCTTACGGCACTTAAATCATTATTAGACTTATTGATATTTTATTTAAATGACAGAATATTCAATAAACATACAACACTCTTTAAATAAGGATGCTGAGCCTGTTTCTCATCAATCTCAAGATTATTATCCTTTATATATTCAAATAAATGTATCTGATAAAAAGGTATTAATAAAAAGCCGGCTCAATGAGCATTTAAAGATTTACCAAAGCAACCTTGAAAAATTTGCCAATAGCGACAGGCAATTTCATAAGCTTATTAATACAGGTTATTTTTCCGAAAATAGCCTGAAAACAATAAATACAGAGCAGATATTTCCGATACACCACCTGCTCAATGATGAGATCTATGTTCTTAAAAAATTAATTGACTATAAAATTAATAAAAAATCAGGAGATTTCAATCTGGAAAATCTTGAACGTGAGTATATAACATATACACTTGAAATCTCAGATATCTTTGATAGCCATATTAAGAATCAATATATAGAAGAAATAAAAAGCATATTTCTGCAATCTGTTGATAAAGATAAGGATAAGATGATTTTTAACATCTCAAATTACCTTATTCATTTTATTAACTGGAATAATTCATTTTACGACTTTTACGACACGACATTTGACATATTCCCGGGAGCTCTGAAAAAGATTGAGAACAGGATCTCAAGGGAATTAAGAAATAAGATTAAAGCCTATATGGCATTTTACAATAATATTAATCAGCTAAAGCGGCATTTTGAAAAACGCGAGCTGGGAAAGATATCAACATTATCTTTTATTGACTGGCAGACTGACATTAAGGATATTCTTAAAAAACATTTTTCTGCTTTTTTTGGAACCAGGAAGGCAAAAGAATATATAAGCTGTCTTGATAATATTATTACCAAAACAGTAAATGAGTGCTGATTGTACCAACCAATAAGTAAAACCTCCGGATCACCTGTTTTTACCAGAAATTTAAATTATAATCTTTCATTTCCCTGTTCAATCCTTTAGCATTACCTGTAACATCATTCAGCAAGCTCCAGAAGGATTTACCGTGATTTTTATGCACTGTATGAACAAGCTCATGCAAAATAATGTAATCTGTAAGATGTTGAGGCAATCTCATTAATTGCAGGTTGAGGTTTATATTATTTGCAGATGAACAACTGCCCCAGCGCGTTTTAGCATTTCTGACACTTATTTTGTTGCATTTAAATCCGTATTTGTCTGCCAGCTCTTTAACTCTGGCCGGCAGGTATTCTTTCGCCTCGATTCTCCATGCTTCAATAACTGCCTTTCTTATTGCATTCTGGACTCTTTCATCCTTTACATCAGCATAGATGGGGTAAAAAACATAAATCTGCTTATTTTTTATTATAATTTTTATCGTATTTTTTTCATGAGCAATTACCTTCAAATTATGTTCCTTTGTAGAATATTCTGTATCACTGTCAAATAAAGTATTCTTATCCTTGATTTTTTGAATTTTATCCAGATTTTTCTTAATCCAGCTTTTTTTATCAACCACGAATTTTTCTGCATTTCTGAAGCTCATGCTGTATGGAACAGTAACTTTGATACCGGATAAATAACTTATTGCAACTGATAATCTTCTTGCCCTTTTGTTTTTTACCATATTAATATTCCCGATCCCCTGCAGATTCAATATTTTATTCATTCTTTTTTTTAAGTATATTCTTTTATATCTTGGAAAGAATTATTTTATTCACATTTATTAACTATATTTCTTAACCAAATCCTGTCAGGTTAATTCAAAATATTATGAAACAAATTAATAAATTATTAATAATAGTAACTGCCTTACTATCAACAGTATTTTCAAATAGTTATCAACAGGAAAAGTGGTCACTTGAAAAATGTATAAATTATGCACTTGAAAACAATATTCAAATCAAGCAACAGGAAATCGATACAAGAAGCAAAGGCGCCTCGTTAATGCAATCCAGGATGAATCTGTTGCCGAGTGTCAATGCAAGCATGAATCAAAGTTATACTCTTGGAAGGGCGCTGGATCAAACTACATACACATTTACAGAAGATCAGGCAATCACATCCAGTTATTTCTCAGTTAATTCATCCGTTACTTTGTTTAATGGACTGCAGGCATTGAATACGATAAAGCAGAATAAATACAATCTGCTTGCCAGTCTCAAAGATCTGGAAAATCTTGAGAATAATATTTCATTAAATATAGCAGCTGCTTATCTGCAAATACTATTAAATATTGAACTGCTGGATGCTGCAAAAGGTCAGTCGGCTATAACCGGACAACAGGTTGAAAGGACGAAGAAGCTGGTAAATGCCGGCAGCCTTCCCCAGGGCAGTTTACTTGAAATACAGGCTCAGGCAGCGGCAGAAGAACTGCAGGTTGTTAATGCCCGGAATCAGCTGGAATTATCTTATTTAACCCTTGTCCAGCTTCTCGAGCTGGATTCTGTATCAGGCTTCGATATATACATTCCTGAGATATACATTATCCCGGAAGATGATCCTGATATAAGCATTAAACACATCTATACCGAAGCCCAAACAGTATTACCACGAATAAAGAGTGCAGAGTACAGGCTCAGAAGCGCTGAAAGTTCCCTGGATGTTGCCCGGGGATACAGAAGTCCGCATTTTACCTTATCAGGAACATATTCTACCGGCTATTCTGATAGCCGGCAAAAAATAACCGGCCAGGAAACCGTTACTTTTCCCATTGGAGAAACAATTAGTGGCGAGCTTGTCCAGACAACGGCCCAAAACCCGATTTTCGGGTCTTATCCGTTCAGAGACCAGTTTATGGATAACGCAAGCACAGGAATTTCGCTGAATATAAATATTCCTGTTTTTAATGGTTGGCAGGTGAATAACTATATCAGCAATGCCAAACTTAACATACTGAATTCAGAATACCAGCTTGAAAATTCAAAGAATATTCTTTACAAAGAAATACAGCAGGCATATGCTGATGCCAAAGCAGCATTAAAAAGATACAAGGCATCGGAAAAAGCATTAATTGCTATGGAGGAATCATTCAAATATACTGAACAAAGATTTGAGGTTGGCCTTGTTAATACAGTTGATTACAATTCAGCAAAAAATCAGTTAAGAAATACAAAATCTGAGCTTATACAATCAAAATTTGATTATATCTTTAAAATAAAAATTCTTGATTTCTATCAGGGAAAACCATTATCTCTTGGTAATTAACTATTAATATTTATTATAAAATGAATTCAAAAAAAATTCTCAGGTATCTGTTGATTGGTGCTGTAGTGCTAATAATATTTGCTATTATAGGTAAAAAAGCCGGCTGGTTCGGAAAGTCAACAGTTTATGATGTCGCTACAGAAAAGGTTAAACTCAGGAATATTACAGAATTTATAACTGCAAACGGTAAAGTTCAGCCTGAAACAGAAGTAAAAATTACTCCTGATGTGTCCGGAGAAATTGTAGAACTATATATTAATGACGGTGATAAAGTAACCATGGGGCAGCTACTGCTCAAAATAAAACCTGACATATATATATCGAGCAGAGACAGGGCTGCAGCAGCAGTTAACACCGCCAGGGCTAACCTTGCCAATTCAAAAGCACGCCTTGAACAGGCTAAATCACAGCACGAACAAGCCCGTCTCTCATTTATTCGTTATAAAAAGTTATGGGAGGAAAAGGCCATTTCAGAAGCGGACTGGGAAACAGCAACCTCAAACTTTGAAATTGCCAATGCCGATGTTGCTGCTGCTGAGCAAAGTGTCGTAGCAGCGGAATATACAGTGAAAAGTGCGGAAGCTTCCCTTAAAGAAGCTAATGAGAATCTTGTTAAAACAACTGTTTATGCCCCGATGAGCGGTATAATATCAAGGTTAAATGTGGAAAAAGGAGAACGTGTTGTTGGAACATCAATGATGACAGGTACCGAGATGCTAAGAATAGCTGATTTCAGTAAAATGGAAGTGTTGGTAGAAGTCAATGAAAATGATATTGTAAGGATAAATGAGCTGGATACTGCAATTATTGAACTGGATGCCTATATGGAAAAAAAGTTTAAAGGTATAGTAACTGAGATTGCAAATTCAGCAAAAACTACCGGACTGGCAACAGACCAGGTAACTAACTTTGAAGTTAAGATACATTTACTTAAGGAATCATATGAAGATCTTACAGGCAAAGGTAACATCCCTTTTCGGCCGGGAATGTCCGCTTCAGCAGATATCAGAACAGAACAAAAAATCAATGTATTATCTTTACCCATTCAAAGTGTTACTACCCGGCAGGATACAACCGATGTTACGGACACAACTGAAATTAATCCTGAAAATACTAATCCACGCGAAATTGTCTTTATCTATGACAAGGATAAAGTAACAGAAGCAGTAGTAACCACAGGCATACAGGACAATAATTATATTGAAATTGTTGAAGGACTTAAAGAAAACGATGAAGTGGTTGTAGCACCCTATAATGTTATTGCTAAAAAATTAAAAGACGGCACTTTAGTAAACAAAGTCAGCAAGGAACAGCTTTATAAGAAGAAAAAGTAATGCGTCGCCTGTAATCTTATATTTCCGGACCAATGGGATTAATACTTAACATCGAAACAGCAACAAAAATATGTTCCGTTGCCCTGGCTCATGACGGAAAAACCATTACTCTGAAAGAAAGCGCAGAAGAAAAATCGCATTCAGCGTTATTAGGTGTATTTATTGAAGAAATTTTAACTGTTAATAATATTCCCGTATCAGGTTTAGATGCTATAGCTGTAAGCAAAGGGCCGGGCTCTTATACCGGCCTGCGGATAGGCGTTTCAACGGCAAAGGGCTTATGCTACGGAGGTGATGTGCCATTAATCCCTGTTAGCACATTACAAGCTATGGCTTCAGGAATAATTAACAGTGAAAAAATAGAACTGGAAATAGATTCATTAAAGGAAATCCTTATTTGCCCTATGATTGACGCACGTAGAATGGAAGTATATACAGCCATTTATGACTTCTCATGCAAAATAATTGAACATATACAGGCAAAAATAATAGAACGAACATCTTTTAATAACTACCTTTCAAAGAAAAAAATGATTTTTTTCGGAACCGGCGCAGAGAAATGCAAGCATCTGCTGAAAAACAAAAATGCTGTATTTATTGATAACTTCAATACTTCAGCCAGATATATGGCACGCTTATCAGAAGATGCATATAAAAAGGGTAAGTTTGAAAAATCTGCCTATTTTGAACCATACTACCTGAAAGACTTTATTGCCACTGTTCCCAAAAACAGGCTTAAAATAAAAAAATGACTTTTGCCTGTAAAAACAGATTGAAAAATATAGAATGGTATATATTTTAAATTAATTTTTATCGTTAAATTTAATTAGATAAAGCTTTTATGAAATATTTTATTATAGGCATATTAATTCTCATAACATCCGTGAAAATATATGGCCAGTCTGAGATAACCCTAAAGAAAAGCAGACCATATAAATCAGGAGAATCATTGAGATATACCCTGAAATACGGCCCTTTTCACGGTGGAGATGCATTAGTTGATTTAAAACTGGTAAAATATGAGGATAAAGCTGCCTATCATGCAATAGTACTAGCAAAGAGTGTGGGTATAACAGATAAGCTCTACAGAATAAGAGACTATTATGAGAGTTACTTTGACCCGAAAAAAATCATTCCCTATAAGGCAATCAGAAATATAAGTGAAGGTAATTACAAGGTTTATAGTGAAGATTATTTTAATGTTGAAGATAGTTCTATATACAGCCAGAAATTAGATTCTGTCTTCAAGGTCCCTCCTTCCATTCTTGATATGGTAACTTTATTATATTTTATAAGGTCAGTAGACTATAAAAAAATGAAAGTGGGAGATTCACTGGATATAGTAACTTTTTTTGATAACGAAATATTCCCTTTTCCGATACGCTACCGGGGCAAAGAAACAATTAAAACCAAAATGGGGAAGATTTCATGTATGATTTTTGTACCTGTTGTTGAGCCTGGCAGGATATTTGAATCTGAAGATGATATGACTTTCTGGCTTTCTGATGATAAAAACCTTGTTCCTATACGAGTAAAATTTGATCTTATTGTTGGTTCAGTTAAATGCGATCTTGCAGAATATACAGGCTTAAAATATGAATTAAAAGCTGTTGAGTAATATTTTTTGCATTGAACATTAGATATTTAATCCTTTTAATTTATTTTTGTATCCATTAATTCTTTATGATTATATGGCTACAACAGCAGATTTCAGAAATGGTTTATGTATTGAATTTAATAACGATTTATATACAATAATACAGTTTCAGCATGTTAAGCCGGGCAAAGGTCCCGCATTTGTAAGGACAAAACTTAAAAACCTGACAACAGGCAAGGTTATTGATAATACCTTTAATGCGGGTGTTAAAATAGATACTGCAAGGGTTGAAAGAAGGCCTTACCAGTTTCTGTACAGTGATGATATGGGTTATAATTTTATGCATAGCGAAACTTTTGAACAGGTTTCTATTGGTGAAAATCTCATAGAATCTCCGGAACTTTTAAAAGAAGGCCAGGAAGTGGACATTATTTATCATGCCGACTCAGAGACCCCAATTTCATGTGAATTACCCCCCTTCGTAATACTCAAAATAACCTATACTGAACCCGGGGTTAAGGGTGATACTGCTTCAAGTGCAGCAACCAAGCCTGCTACAGTAGAAACGGGAGCGCAGATATCTGTGCCTTTATTTGTTGATAACGGAGATACTATAAAAGTCGATACCCGGTCAAAATCATATGTTGAGAGAATAAAGAAATAATAGTAATAAAGTAAAAATATATAGCTTGTGAACAAATTACAACAGAAAGCATCAATAAAAAGACTACAGCTTACTACTTTTAAACTGCGGGCATTGCTGAACATAACCCAGGCTATTAATGAAAACCTTACTCAGAATCAATTGCTGGAACGCTATGAAGAGCTTCTGACAAAAGATTTAAATATTAGCAAGGTACTGGTTTTTAAGTTCGAGGATACATGGAAATGTATCTTAAAGGCAGGTGATATAGGTGCAACATATGAAAGTATCAATGTGGAAAAAGACCTGCTCCCTATAGATGAAATATCATTCGTTACATCCACATCAAATGCCCCACTTAATGATATTGACATAGTTATTCCTGTTAACAACAAGGGAACCCCTATTGCATTTGTTATTATTGGTGATATTGAAGAAGGTGAGGGTGTAAGCCCTACTATTAAGCACCTGAATTTTATTCAGACTCTGTCCAATATTATTATTGTTGCAATAGAAAACATAAGGCTGTTCAAAGAAAGCTTAAGGCAGGAAGCTTTTAAAAAAGAGCTTGAGCTTGCTTCAAAGATGCAGAATTTATTAATCCCTAATCAGGCTAACCTTCCGCATAACAAAAAGGTACATGTCACTGCATTTTATCATCCGCATTTTGAAGTTGGTGGCGACTATTATGATTATCTGCAGCTTAGCAAGGATGAGTTTGGATTTTGTATTTCTGATGTCTCAGGCAAAGGGATGCCTGCTGCCTTATTAATGTCAAATTTCCAGGCTAATTTAAGGGCTCTCTTTACGCATGAAATTTCATTAGCTGCCCTGGTGGAAAAATTAAATGAAAGAGTTATGCACGCAGCCGGAGGTGAAAAATTTATTACGCTGTTTCTGGGCAAGTTTAATTTTAAAACCCGTGAACTGGAATATATAAATGCAGGCCATAACCACCCCATACTCTATCAAAAGAAAAAGAAAGCCTTAACTATGCTGAACAAGGGATGCGTAGGTATTGGCATGCTTGATGAAATCCCTATGATTAGAAAAGGCTCAATTACTATTGAAGAAAATACAAAAATCCTTTGCTATACTGACGGATTAATAGAACTTTTGGATGGTAAAGGAATATCCTACGCAACAAAAGAAATTGAAGAATGCCTTTCAAATGATGATGGAATTGAGAACAATATCGAGAATATTATAGTAAAACAGGGAGTAACTGACGGTAGTGCTTCAATTTTTGATGATATATCAATATTCGGTATAGAGATCTATTGATTCTGCTCTTTATTGAAAATATCCATTGACACAAGCATTGCTGTATATCCCCAGAACAATGCCGAAGCTTTATCTGTGTCCAGGAAATTATTCATTATCCCATGTACATAATAGGTTATTAGTCCTAACAGTAATGTTAGTGAAAGTATTTTCAGCGTTTTATTATTCACGTTTCGGTATACCCTGAAACCGGTAACCAATGTTAATACTATTATTGCGACAAAACTTAAAGACCCGAATAATCCTGACTCAGACAAGGGCCCCAGATATTCACTATGAGCATTGCCCCTGTCTCCCTCAACAGTACTAATAGGAGTCTTTTCATAGCTTATCTGGTAAGGCGCATATTTAAACATGTAAGTTCCCGGGCCCCACCCGAAAACCGGCCTTTGCTTAAACATCCTTAATGCACAATTCCACCTGTTTAATCTTTCAATATTTGAATAATCATTTGAAATATTTGATATTGACTGAATATGCTCTGAAAGCCTGGCAGAAGAATCAGTTGTGTTTTTACCCATGCTAAAGACAATCTCAGTAATATTTAAAAACAAAATATATAGTATATATATACCTACAATTGATAAAATCCAAAACCTTATTCTTAAAATAGTAACAATGAATATAATAAGTGCAAAAACTATACTTAGCCATGCTGCCCTGGAATAGGACAGTGTGAGAGCTATGATGCAAATTCCCATAAAGATAAATGAAAAAATCCTTTCTGAAATCTTGTTTTCCTTATTAACAGTAAATCCCGCTAAAACAGGAAGAATCATTGCCAGGATCGCTCCATATGATGTATGATCGTTAAAAAAAGGACTCATGACATAATGAGACGCTTCCTGATCAAACAGCCCGATAGAAACATGGCGGGCTGTTGTATAAAAAATCACCAGAATTAAAGGCAATACATAAGCCCATAAATACTTTTTTATAAAAGAAAAATTCTTTGATAATTCAGCTGTGATAAAATAAAATGCAATCACAAACCATAAACGCGATAAAAAGAATTTTAGAGATACTATTATCATTGAACTTGTAAATGCACTTATCAGAATCCATGTCAGATTAATATATATTGCTATGGATACCGGGTGCCGGAGAATTCTTTTGTCAATAAATTCTGACCTGATGGCTTTAATAAAAAATATGAAAAACGCAACCAATACAAGTATCTCTGAAGGTAAATACAGGTTCACATTCAAATCATCAAAAAACTCATATAAAGGAACGGAAAGAGGCACAAAAAATATAATCAGCAGAATGAAATTGTCAAATTTTACAAACGCAACCAGCAATGCAAATAATAAAACAGGTACAAATACCAGGTAGGGGATTTGTTTATATACTAATATCCCATTAATTAAAATGAATAATAGTACGCTGAGATAAACAATATGTTTTGTGAGCAATCTGTACAAAACACTTAGCTTTTAACAGTATTTTTTCTAATAATATCAACAATTAACAACATGAAGTATGCAAAAAGAAATGTAGCTAACGCTGAAACCATAACAATAACGATCCTTTTGGGAGATGATTTCCTTTCTGCCGGATATGCATAATCGACAACATACTTATGTGGCATTATTTGCTCTGATTCGGCTTTAGCTTCGATATATTTGGAGTTTAGGGCATGTAACAATGACTTATAATAATTATTCTTATCCCTGATAGATACATATGCAGATCCATAATTGCCCAGTTTTTCCAATTGCTTTTCTATTCGCTTTGCACCTTCCATGTTACCATCCTTTAAGGCAAAACCATATGTTTCAATCAATCTTTCTGCCTGTGCTTCATAATGGTTAATTCCTATCTTATTAAGAACAGTTAATGAATCTTCACATTCTTTTATCTTTGCACGCAAATCATCAATTTGTTCTTCTACCATTTGCAACCCAATCATAGCTCTTTCAATAAGCATATCAGAATATACAGTATCAACAAGAGCTGCAATATCATTGGCAATATCAGATGCAAATTGAGGATCTTTGTCAAGTACGGTTATTACTACTGACAAATATTTTGTGCGCCTGAAACTAATATGTCCGGCATATGCCTCATATAATAATGTACGCTTATATTTGTGAGTGGAATCAATTTCATAATGATTCATCAGATCAAATTTATCAATAATCTTATCTCTTATTCTGGTGGAATTTAGCACTTGCATCAGATGTTCAGTTTCCGTCTCACGGCCGAATGATAACATCCCACGCCCTCCAAGGTAACTGTAAGAGAACAGGTATTTTGAAATTGACGCATCCGGCTCGGCAAAAAGAACAACATCTGATTTATACATGGGAGTGATCAAATATGAAAGCAACCCTGACGTAACAGCTGCCAGCAATGTCAATATTATCAGGGTCCATTTTCTATTCCATGCAAACATTAATAAGTCGACTGAATTCATGTCAAACTTGTATTTCTTTTCTTTATTCATATTCAAAGTTTTTTATATAATTAAATAATCCTTAATATATAATAGTTCTTTTTTCCTTTCTGTATCAGCAAATATTTTTTATTTAAAAGATACTTTTCAGATATAATCAGTTCATCATCATTTATTCTTTCTTTATTTATACTTAATCCCCCGTCTTTTATTAATCTCCTTAGTTCGCCCTTTGATGCAAACACTTGTGATTTTTCGGCCAGCAGCTCCGGCAGTCCAATCTTATTCTTTATTATCTCTGCATCAACCTTATAATGAGGAACGCCTTCGAATACGCTTAAAAATGTATTTTCATCCAGCTTCTTCAGTGATTCTGTTGTTCCTTTCCCGAATAGTATTTGAGATGCTTCAACCGCTGAATCAAGGTCTTCCTTTGAATGAACCATAACAGTCATCTCATCAGCGAGCTTTTTTTGTAATATCCTCAGATGAGGTGCCTTCCTGTGTTCTTCAATCAGCCCATTTATCTCTTCACAATTTAGCAAAGTAAATATTTTCATATATTTTTCGGCATCTTCATCAGAGGCATTCAGCCAGAATTGATAAAAAGCGTAAGGTGACGTCCTTTTAGGATCAAGCCATACATTTCCTTTTTCTGTCTTTCCGAATTTTCCTCCATCCGCCCTGGCTATTAAGGGCCAGGTTAATGCAAAAGCCTCCCCCTTTTCTTTCCTTCTTATTAACTCATTGCCTGTTGTTATATTGCCCCACTGGTCAGATCCCCCCATCTGTAATTTGCAATTCCGATTCTTGTATAAGTATAAAAAGTCATATCCCTGAACCAGCTGATATGTAAATTCAGTAAAAGACATTCCTGATTTTGAATCTTCGCCCAGTCTTGTTTTCACACTGTCCTTTGCCATCATATAATTTACTGATATATGCTTGCCAATATCCCGTATGAATTCAAGAAAAGAAAATCCTTTCATCCAGTTATAATTATTAACCAGCTCAGCAGCATTTTTAGCTTTGGAATCAAAATCAATAAATCTTGTAAGCTGTTTCTTTATCCCTTCCTGATTTTTCAGTAAAGTGTCTTCATCGAGAAGGTTTCTTTCCGATGATTTGCCTGACGGGTCGCCAATCATACCTGTAGCCCCGCCGATTAAAGCGATAGGCTTATGCCCTGCCTTTTGAAAATGCCTGAGCATCATAACTCCGACCAGATGCCCTATGTGCAGCGAATCCCCGCTGGGATCAATTCCAACATAACCTGTAGTCATTTCTTTTTCAAGCTGCTCCTCAGTCCCCGGCATGATGTCATGTATCATGCCCCGCCATTTAAGTTCTTCAATAAAATTCATCTTGAGAATTTTTGCAAAGATAACATTTGATGATAAAAAATAATGTAAATTTTTATTTATACTATAATTTCATCATTCGACCGCTTTTCTCTTTTTATTTTTTCATATTCCAGCTTAAAATAAGGAAATACCATTGGAGCTAATGCTGATAGTGGTCTGTATAATAAAGATTTATTTACCTTTTCCCTTGGCAGGAATGGTGCCCTGTGATCAATAGTATTTATTATAACCAGTATTATGCTTATAATAAATGCGATTTTGATCGTACTGAACAACAATCCAAGAATCCTGTTCACAAAATCAAGAGCTACAACTTTGAAGAACCTCTCGGTTAATCTTGCTACAAAATGAACGGCAATTACAATGAGCACAAAAGTAATGGCAAATGCCGTTAATTGTAAATACTCGCCCTTAAATTCAAGCTTTTCTGAAAGCACAAATGCAGTATAACCTGAAAATTTTATTGCTCCGAATACTCCAAGGAACAAAGCAGCAAGTGAAGCAGCCTGAATTATTAATCCTTTGGAAAAACCTTTATATGCTGCCCATATAAGAATAACAAGAAAAACAATATCAATAAAATTCATAATACCAGGTTCAATATAAAATCCAAAAGTAATGAAAAGAATTTTAAATAATCAACTGAACTTTTAAGCATAATAAACAGCAAATATTTGTATCATTAATCATTTTCAATAATTTTGTGGCGTTTTTTGGCCCCGTAGTTCAACGGATAGAATAGCGGTTTCCTAAACCGTAGATACAGGTTCGACTCCCGTCGGGGCTACATTTTTTAAATGGTTTGTCATTTCCCGGACTGATTAATATTAATTTTTTATAATTTTACTGCTTCTCGTACTTTTTATCTTATTTATCCCGTATTTACATATATTGTGGAAATTTTGATGCGCAGAGGAAGAATTATTTATATACTATTCATATTAGTCTTACTATTAATATACCCGAAAAAAATAATTTCACAGAGGATAGACACACTGTACATATCTGCAACATACAAAAACACTCCTTTAACAGATTTTTTTCCCGAACTTGAAAACCGGTACCCGGTAACCCTTTATTTCAAACATGAATGGTTCAAAGGAGACACTTTAAATGTCTCATTTGTTAATACTCCACTGACTCAGGCACTCAATATGCTAATTAAAGGTAAACCTTATCTGTACTATATCATTCAGGATAATTCAATTGTATTTATGCCTAAAGAGGAAGTTGCACTGCTAACCGGGCAAATGATTGATTTAAGCAGAGATATGCAGAATGTAAGTACTGTAGTGATTGGGAATCCTGCTGAGGCCGGTATGTATAAGAATGTAATCCTTACGGGGAAAATAAGTGACGGGAAAACAGGAGAACCTCTTATAGGAGCTACTTTACATATTGAAAATACAACTCATGGTGTTGTTAGTAATCTTGATGGAAGATATTCTCTGGATATTAAACCGGGGATTTATACACTGGTAGTATCAAGTATTGGATTTGAAAAAGCAGAATACAAGGTAAAGATCATAAGTTACGGTACTCTTGATATTGAACTGTTTGAAAAATCTGTGAGGATAGATGAGATAGCAATATATGGACACAGAGAAGATGAGAATATCAGGAGGAATCAAATGAGCCTCATTGAAATTGATTCAAAAAATATTAAACAGTTGCCGGATATTACAGGGGAAAAAGATATATTAAAAAGCCTTACTATGATGCCCGGTGTTAAATCTATAGGAGAATTTGGCTCAGGCATCAATGTGCGTGGAGGCGGAGAAGATCAGAATCTGTATCTTCTGGAAGGTTCTCCAATCTTTAATACTTCTCATGTTTTCGGCCTTCTGTCTGTAATTAATCCCGATGCTGTAAACAGCGTTACTCTTTATAAAGGGCATATCCCAGCCGGATTTGGAGAAAGAGTCTCATCAGTGATGGAAATAAAGCTGAGGGATAGCAATGTTGATAAATTTCATGGAAGGGGTGGTATCGGTCTTTATAACAGCCGGCTTATGATTGAGGCTCCTGTTTATAAAAATATTGTAAGCTTTAATCTTGGCGGCAGATCAAGCTATTCTAACTGGCTTTTAAAGGAGATACCGGATTATAACCTTCAGAATAGTACTGCATCATTCTATGATATAAACGGACACCTGAAAATAGCCCTTAAAAAACACCAGCTTAGCTTATTCGGATATAAAAGCAATAACAGTTTCCGTTATGCATCCGAACTCGATTATGAATATGAAAATACCATAGGATCACTAAAATGGAACCACCCTTTTACATCTGATATGGCATCTTCAATGATCATCTCTTTCAGCAGGTATGATGTCAGGAAAAGTGATATAAGCAAACAATATGAACATAGCAGAATAACATCTCAGATTAATTATCTTAGTAGTAAATATAATATCTCATTCAATGGTTTTCCAGATCATAATGTTGACCTTGGAATACAAGGCATTTTCTATAAGATTAATCCCGGAGAGAAAATTCCACTAAATGATACTTCATTAATCAGCCCCGAGTTTTTAATGAATGAACAGGCATATGAAGGCGCGTTATATATTAATGATTTATACGAGATAAATGACTATCTATCAGTCAGTGCAGGAATCAGGTATTCATGTTATTTTTTCACAGGACCGC
>CAZFHF010000028.1:0-16944 GCA_964518655.1 uncultured Bacteroidales bacterium
TTCAATATTTGATTCAAAATATAAAGGTAGCGACAAGATAGAGAGAAATACTGCCTATAATGGCAACTATGTAGTCAATGCCCTTGCAGGATATGAATATCCTATTAATAAACGCAGTTCACTGCAGATTAATATTAAGCTTGTAACTGCCGGGGGGAGGCGCATTATTCCTCTTGATGAAACAAGAAGCCAGGCAGAGAATGAAAGTGTTTATATAAATGAACATGCATATGAATCTCAGGTTCCGGCATATTTCAGACTGGACGGAAGAGTCAGCTATCTAAGGCATAGCAAGAGAATAACACAGGAATGGGCGATAGACCTTACAAATATAACAGACCACAAAAATGAATACGACCGTTATTATAATACTATGACCGGCAGAATTACCAAGATCTATCAGCAAGGATACCTGCTTATTGGATTTTACAGAATTAATTTTTAACGTATCGAACAATTATATACCCTGATTGTTTAGCAAATAAGTGAAGATTTATTTGAAGTTATTTGCTATTGCTGAAAATACTAATTATCTATGTATCTTCACTATTAATCAATAAACCATTAAAAATTTGCATAGTTATTGTAGTATGCTTTCAGTATATAAGAAATTATTTATAAATTTGCGCTGCATTTAAATATACAGTTCGGTATGAGAAGTATTGTTATGTTTATATTATTTGTGTCGTTGGCTTATCATATATTTTCGCAGGAACAGGAAAATTGTGAAAAGGTTAAGGATAGTACTGAAAATACTGTATTTTGCTACAGGTATTGTGTAAGTGAAGAATCTCTTTCTACAATAAATACAAGTGAATTATCAGATCATTTTCTTGGTGTTGGTATAGCCAGGAAGTTTTATTTATTAAAAGACACATATACATATACAGAACATCCATCGCCTACATCACCGGGAGAAAAAACAATTATTATTAAGCCAAGCATATATAATTCACTACTTAAGCTTAACAGGTACTATAAGAAGCAGTTGAAGCATGGCGAAATTTCAGCGGAGGAAGCAAGTGAAAAACTAAATCATTACCTTGATATTGCTCTTTCTGTATTTATTGAGGATACTGATTCATTTGAAGACAAACTTAGAAAAGCTAAAGGTCCGGATGAAATATCGAATGTCTTTTCAATGGTGGTGCTTAAGTAGATTTTTTCTTGCTGGATAATTCTTTGGTCTTCTCAGTTGCCCTTATATAGTAAGCCTTGTATTTGATGTAATGTGTCCCTTTTTCAAATTCCCAGTATACATTTTTTGCCTTATAAACCTTGCCAACACATGCATTAAATATTAATGCATAATTTATCCCGGTAACCCTTTCTGCTTCAAGAATGGAATTAAATCTCACGCTTTTATCAGCAAAGTGGCCAATAACAGGCAAGTTGTATTTCTTCTGCATTCTTTTTTTTCTTGTTCGTGAATTCATTTTAAAGGAATATTTAATATGTTAGAAAGACTTTAACTGATAAAAGCTGAATTTATAATTTTAACGTATTTAAGTTATATTTCTGATAAAGTTAAATAAATTTTAAAAATTAACAAACGCCTTTATTAACATGAAATAATGTTCTTTATTGTTCTATAATTATCAGTATAATTCAAAAAGCAGTATTATATGTTAATTATCCTTCTATTTAAGTAAAATTTTAATAATATTGCAAACACAAGAATAATTCAATTTTTCAATTATTAGTTTCACCATGCGCAGATTAAATTCAGTTTCACTTTGGATGGCCCAGGTCAGGGCAAATTTTTTATTGCTTGCAGCCTTACTGGCAGCAATTGGATTAGCCATATCATATAAATATCAACCACCTGAGGGCAATTTTAACTGGTTCCATGCTATTCTGATTGTTGTTGGTGTTGTATCTGCTCATATATCTGTTAATTTGTTTAATGAATATTCTGATTTTAAAACTAAAATAGATTTCAATACCAAAAGAACACCTTTTAGCGGGGGAAGCGGTATACTTACTGAAGGCCTGATATCATCCCGCACAGTTCTGAGAGTAGCAATTACGGCTTTATTATTAGCACTAACAATTGGAGTCTATTTTACCATTATTTCACACTGGGCAATATTAGCTATTGCAATTTTTGGAGCACTAACAATTGTATATTATACTGAGATCCTGTCGCGTTACTTGCTGGGCGAACTTTTCGCAGGTATAGCACTGGGTTCATTGGTTGTAATAGGAACATATATTGCCATGAATGCTTCACCTGAAAATACTATTATTAATCTTTTACCCGGGGAAGTCATATTAATATCTATCCCTCCGGGGATACTGACTTCATTATTACTATTGTTAAATGAGTTTCCTGATGCTGAAGCTGACAAAAAGGGAGGCAGAAGGCATTTAGTTATAAGATTCGGATACAAAACCTCTGCTATTATCTATACAACAGGATTAATATTAACATTCGGAACTATTGCTTTACTGCCAATCCTCGGATATTCTTCTTTGTGGTTATTCATAGCATTATTGCCTTTACCTCTTGCTTTCAAAGCAAGCATTATCGCCCTGAAATTTAACGGAGATTTTAAAAAGCTTATACCTGCACTTATGAGTAATGTAGTTATCGTATTAGCTACTGATTTTTTAATAACCATAGGAATTATCCTTGATATTTCAGTCATTTAAAACAATATTTCAGAAATTCTGCTATCAAAGGGATATTATTATTACCGTTACTTCTGTTGCTTGAAAATTTTGCTATAATCTTTATTATAATAATAACAGGAAATATCACTGTAAACATACTGCTGAGCTTTTGACTGAGAACCGTATGGAAAGAGTTCAACGTTAATCCATTCCTTGATTTCATCAGTCCGGTTGCCAGTCAAGGGATTTCAACCTCTCTATCCGTTCTTTACGATTTTTTTTCTATAGTTGATCACTGCAAAATCAAATATAATGGTTACCCAGGGGTTACCGGATCAATAGGAATATCTTAAAGACAAGGATATTCCTCTGCCCCTTGTAGTGTAACCCAGGATCTCAAAGTATTCTGTATCAAATAGGTTTTCAATTTTAAAATATAAATTAAGATTATCTGAAATGTGTATTCTTGTGTTTAGATCAACAAAAGTGTAATCATCTACATTTACCAGTCCCAGTGCGCCCCATGGCCCAAGGTTAGAATCATAAAACACATCGCTTTTCGGGCCTATATATCTTATCGAGGCTGATAATGTAATGAATTGTGCAGGGTAATAACTTATAGTCAGATTCGAAGTATTGGATCTTCTTAATAATCCTGATGTGTTAAGTTTATCACTAATAAATTCACCGCTGTTAAACAGCTGGACATGATTCCCCGATGTATGAGACGTATCTATTTGTGACACATCATACTTCAGAATGCCGTTAAAAAGTGTAACATTACCTGATAATGAGAACTTATTACCTATTTTTGTTCTGTAGCTAAGTTCAATACCCCTGATATTCTGCGTCCCTAAATTTAAATACGTGTCACCCCTGTGGTCGTCCCTCATATAATTCAGTCCGAGTGAATCAATATCTATATTTTTATCCCATAAATAAACATATTCGATGGAATTTTCAATATTGATATTGAAAAATGATATGCTCAAAAATGAATTGCTGGTGATATTTTGCTTAAGTCCGAATTCCCATGATTTTGATATTTCCGGTTTAAGATTTGGATTACCCCTGGAAATACTTGAGGCATAATACTCACTTGGGTAGTAAAGTCTGTATAACGAAGGGGAATTAAAACCAGTGGCGTAAGAGAAATATATAATTGAGTTTTTATTTATCTTATATGAGGGATTTATTTCGTAACTGTAATGACTGCCGTAGTTATTATTATTGTTGTACCTGCACCCAAGTGAAAGTGAGAAGTCACTGAAATATCTGCCCGCAATTTCTCCCTTCAGGTTGATATGTGCAAAAATGCTTTTATAAAGGGAATTCAGATTTAATGTATCAAGGTTTTCCTCTGATTCATATATTCCCCATTGGGAGTTAGAATAAAGGTAGAAATTTGCTGACATGGTCTCTTTGTATATATCTCCCCCTATAAATGCATCCATGTACTTATTGGAGTAATTCAGCTGGATCTCGTTATTTAAAATACTACCTGTATAGTAATTCCTGGTATATTGATGATCATATATGTCAATTGCCGGTTCTCCGGCTATTTGCAGTTGATCGACCACTGATGAATCATCTGTTGTTACTCTCTCTATGTCAGTGTAGCCTCCGAAAATACTCACGTCCAGCGATTTGGAAAAATCATATGATAATCCATAGGAAACCATATACCTGTTCAGGGTGCTGTTATGGTTATTATCGTTTCTAAAGGCGCCATCATCTAGATCGGTATTCTGGCTGACATCTTTGTATGAAAGGTATACATCCCAGTGTGACGTTTTATAGCCTATTTTCCCTGTTAAATCTCTTTTCTGAAAATCATCATCATCAGCATTATATTTTATTTTTCCTGATGTTGTATCAATAACTGCATCAAGGCCACGGATATTTGAGTTAAATATCTCACCATTGAAATAAATACCATTATTTACTGTATAATTAAGCTGCAGATCCTGGGTAAATTCAGATGAACCTTTACCAAATGTGCCGCTTTTTATAAATGCATCAACATTCAGACCGGGGTCATCTCTTCTATTTGTATATATATTTACAACACCGCCTATCGCTGAACCTCCGTAATATGTACTATGTGAACCCCTGACTATTTCAATTTTCTGAATGTTGGATAGAGATATCTCCGATAAATCCACAGTATTCTCAACAGATGCAGGATCTGTAATACGTATGCCATCAATAAGAACAAGAGACTGATTTGCATTAGTCCCCCTGATATAGATCCTTTGCAGTGCTCCGGGATTCTGAAGACTTCCCAGTACATTTATTCCACCCTGATGTGATAATAATTCACCAACGTTGTTGCAAGCGGAATTTTTAATATCATCCTGAGTAAGAATACTTACATTTCTTCCAATATCAATAGGATTCATTTCAATACGTTTTCCTGAAACAATAACTTCGTCAATTAAATAGTTTGTAACTGAATCCTGTTCCTGTGATAATAATGATATGCACATTGACAAGCTGAACAGCAAGACTTGGGTTTTTACCTTTTTTCCTTCCATAATTAATTGTATTAAGTTGTTAAACATAAAAAGTAAATGATTAACAACCATAGTCCGTAAGCTAACCAGGAGTTAAGAAGGAGTACGACTAGATAATGCTAGCTTTTATCCCGAAAGCCCAGAATATGGTTTGCTTATGGCAGGTCTTCTGACTTACTTCCTTTTTGAGTGCCTTCCCATCCATTATTTTGTGAACAGTGGCATAGGATACTCAAAAAACTCACGAAGATCACAGCAGCGGGTACTGTTCAGGATTTCCTGCCTGCCGGCTTTAAAATCTATGCTTACCGGCAAAACCCAGGCAAGGCACCTGATTCCCTATTATCCCGGACTTATGATATAAAACCCGGGAACCATAATACATGACAAATATAATTAATTATATACATTAATAATAAAATATTTTCACGGCTATTTTTTAACAAATAATGAGTTATATCTTTTATAAATAACATAAATATTTATTTTACTTCTGTTTCCGGTAAAAGGTTAATAATAATATCGGTTGATAACTAATCAAAATATACTGTTTCATAATTTTGACGTTATATGTGTATCTTTGCTCTGCAATTTTGCTCGATGTCAAAATAACTGTTATCTGTCGTGAAAACTTATTTATTTATTATTCTTGCTGTTCTCATGATAAAGTATCAATGCTTTGGGCGCGGAGATAGTTCAGTAATGTTGCCTGAAGATACAGTAGTAAACAATGAAGTCAATAGAATAACCCCTGGTTTTTATGATGTTGAATTTTCGTCCTTGTTCCTTTCGTTAAATTATTCAAGTAATACTAATACTTTTGGAAGGTTTAGCCAGTTTGTTAAACAGCCATCCTTTTCTCCTTCGGTTATGTATTTTTCAAAATATGGTTTTGATATTTCAGGCTCAGGTTACTGGATTGAAAACTCTGATGATTCATTAAGTCAAACAACCAGTGAATTGGATTTATCAATAGGTTATAATATCGAGATCATTAAAAACCTTACAATTTATGCAGGCTACTCTCACTTTTTTTATAATGAAAAGGCCAATACTCTAAAATCTGATTTTAGCGACGATATTAGTCTATATGGTTATTATCAGTTGAAAAAACTTATCACAGGAGTATCTGCAAATTATCTCTTTGGTACTGATAATACGTTTTATTTTACATTCCATAATTCACTGACTTTTTCCAAAGAAAAAGTACTTTTCAGAAATAGCAGTCTGGATTTTTTCCCCGGTATTGATATTAGTTTTAGTACACAGTTGTATTATGTTGACTATTTCTGGGAAAGCCTTAATGCCAGCTCAAGTCTTAGAAATTTCCTCAGGGAACACCCTGATATAAGGACAAGATATTATGAGCTTAGAACAAGTGATCCTGACCTGACCAGTACTGAGATACTTAATATTATCAGCCTGGATTATATACAGGAAAAGGAAGAATTCCGGCTTGGTAATATTGGTATATACTTTCCTGTAAGTTATATGGCAGGGAATCTGATACTTGATTTTACATTACTGACTTATTTTCCGGTTAATCAGCCTGATTACTTCAACAATGATATACAGGTATATTTTAATCTGGGAATTTCATATTTTATAGATATTAACTGGTAGTTACCGGCAAAGTTCATTAAAATATGCTTCTGCCTGATTATCACCAAGGTCTGAAGCTTTTTTCAGATCACTGCAGGCATCTTTATCCTGTTCCAGGTAAAATTTTGCAAGTGCTCTATTATAATAATAATCAAAGATTTCATCTTCCAGTGCTATTGCTTTTGAATAGTCACTGACGGCTGCTTCATAATTCCCAAGGTAAAAATAGGTGTTTCCCCTGTCATAAAAACCATCAGCATAATCCGGATTCAGTTTGATGCCTTTATTAAAATCCTCAAGTGCCTGAGTATAATTTTCAAGCTTAAAATAGGAATTTGCCCTGTTAAAATAGCTGTCAAAGTTGCCTGGTTCAAGTTCTGTTACCCTGGTAAAATCATCTATTGCTTTCTGGTATTTATTTAATTCATAGTAAGCATTGCCACGGTTGTAATATGCATTAATAAAATTGCTGTCTTTCTGCAATAATTCGGAATAATCTTTCACAGCTGAAGCAAAATCTTCAATATCCAGCCGGGCATTACCCCTGTAAAAATATGCTTTTACATTTTCCGGATTTAATTCAATTGCTTTGTTATAGTCACTGATTGCCCCGTCATAATTTCCCCGTTCATGCTTTTTCAATCCCTTATTAAGAAAATCTTCCGATGATTGAGCATATATATAACTGAAAGTAAAAATAATTAGTCCTACGCAGATTATATTTCGCATGTCTTTAAATAATTTGCACAATTCATTTAACATTAATATTCAGAATCTTTACCTGTTATTCATTCTCTGATGATGCTGGATCATCCTTCTCCTTTGTTCTATTCTTTGCTGCTGGAGCCTTCTTTGCTCTAACCTTTGTTGCTGCATTCTTCTTTGCCTTGCGGATCTAACCATTATTAATTCTCTTTTCCGCTGCATCACCTGCTTTCTGTTATTCATAGCTTTCTTATGCCTTATCATTGCCTGATGCCTGATCTGGATCATTCTTTGATCGTTATTGCCTAACCTTATCATAGAATAATCCCTGCTGTTTGGCCGGATAGCAATATTCTTTTTATCAACTGCAGAAATATCATTTACCAGCTCTTCCTGCGAGAATAATGTTGTGATGATTAACAAACCCGTACATGTTAAAATTGTCTTTTTCATCTTTTTAAATTTTTTTCTTATTATATAATCCATGTTCGGTTCATAATTTTTGGCTTTGGTAATTAGACTAAATAACTTAAAAAGGGTTTAATCACCGTTAAAAAATTTATATAAAAATAAAAAATTTAAGAACAATTAGTTTTTATATTTATGATTTACTTAACTTCAAAAAATGTTTGAGACCAGTTAAACCGTAATCATATTTATGGACCTGTTTACAAATATTGAAGAGAGAATCAGGCATTTAAGAAAAGTATTAAATGAGCATAACCACAAATATTATGTTTTAAATCAACCTTCAATAAGTGATTTTGAATATGATCAGTTAATGAAAGAACTGATTGATCTTGAAACAAAACATCCGGAGCTTTCTGATCCCGCATCTCCTTCCCGGCGCATTGGAGATGACAGAAACCGGGAATTTGAACAGGTTGCTCATAAATACCCTATGTTTTCATTAGGTAACACCTATTCAAAAGAAGAGATTATTGAATTTGAAAATCGTACAGGTAAGTTGATATCAGGTAAATACGAATACATATGTGAACTAAAATACGATGGGGCTTCCATAAACCTTACATATGAAAATGGCAGGCTTATAAGGGCAGTTACACGGGGTGACGGATTAAAAGGAGATAATGTAATATCAAACGTAAGAACAATTAAAAGTATACCACTGGAATTATCAGGCAATGATTATCCTGGTCTTTTTGAAATCAGGGGCGAAATATTTATTCCTCACAAAGGATTTAATAAGATGAATATGGAGAGGGAAGAGACAGGTGAGCCACCATTTGCCAATCCGCGTAATGCAGCTTCCGGCACTCTTAAAATTCAAAATTCAACACTTGTGGCAAAAAGACCGCTGGATTGCATTTTATATAGTATAATGGGGGAGAGCCTTCCTTTTGATTCACACTATGAGAATATGCAAAAAGCAAAAGACTGGGGATTTAAAGTATCAGGACAAATGAAAAAATGCTCATCCCATGATGAAGTATTTAATTATATTGATTTCTGGGAGGAAGAGCGGAAAAGTCTGCCATATGATATCGATGGAATAGTCATTAAAATAAATTCATATAAGCACCAGCTTGCCCTTGGATATACAGCAAAATCGCCCAGATGGGCTATAGCTTATAAATACAAAGCGGAACAGGCAAATACCAGATTATTATCTATTGATTACCAGGTGGGAAGAACCGGAGCAATTACTCCTGTGGCAAATCTTGAACCTGTCCAGCTGGCTGGCACATTGGTTAAACGTGCGTCATTGCATAACGCGGATCAGATAGCACTTTTTGATATACGAATAAATGATGAAGTAGTAATTGAGAAAGGCGGTGAAATAATACCCAAAGTGGTTGGAGTTAATAAGCAAAAAAGAAAAAATGATTCCATACCTGTCAGGTATATTGATTATTGCCCCGAATGCGGGACAGAATTAATCAGAAGGGAAGGAGAAGCAAAACACTATTGCCCGAATGAAAATGAATGTCCCCCGCAAATAAAGGGTAAGATTGAACATTTTGTGAGCAGAAGGGCAATGGACATCGGATTGGCTGAAGCTACTATTGAACAGTTGTATAATAGCGGACTTGTAAAGAATATATCGCATCTGTATTCCCTTACTAAAGAGCAGTTGCTTAATCTTGAGCGTTTTGCAGATAAGTCAGCGGAAAACCTTCTGGATAGCATTGAAAACTCAAAAAAAGTTGCGTTTGACAGGGTTTTATATGCACTGGGAATAAGATATGTTGGGGAAACTGTTGCCAGGAAACTTGCATTTTATTTTAAATCAATAGATAAACTGGCTGACGCTAGTTATGACGAACTTATTATTGTTGATGAAATAGGTGAAAAAATAGCTCAAAGTATAATTGATTATTTTAAAGACGATAAAAATATTTTATTATTGGAGAATCTGAAAAGGGCAGGAGTTGCATTTCAAATGAAAGATGAGCAGGGCGGGAGAGTGTCAGGCATACTTGAAGGAAAATCAATTGTTATATCAGGTGTATTTGAGAAATACTCGCGCGACGAACTTAAAGAACTTATTGAGAATAACGGTGGCAGGAACGCCGGATCTGTAACGGCTAAAACAGATTACCTTCTGGCCGGAGATAAAACAGGCCCGGCAAAGATGGAAAAAGCAAGAAAATTTGATACTAAAATTATTTCTGAGGATGAATTCCTGGAGTTAGTAAAAGTTAAAACTGAAGAACCTGATGATTAACATGCATCGTATGAATTTTTCCCCTGGTCTGAAATATGTCAGTATATCTGACGTAAAGTATTAGTATTATCTGACTAAATTTTTTAACATTGCATTATTAAATTAATTAAAGCACTTGCTGGTGAAATGTTGAATGACACAAGAGCATATGTCGGGCGTAAAGTTCTGGAAAGAAAACTCAGACACTTGAAAAGAAGTATTAAAGTGTGCAATATTAATGATGCAAAAAGCGTGGGTATCATTTTTAATGCTACTCATATGGTTAGCTTTGAGATAATTAAGAACTTCATGAAGGATCTGTCAGTGAGAAAAGTAAATGTTACAGCTCTGGGTTATGTTCATAGCAAAAAACTTATTGATCATTATTTGTATCGAAAGGGATTTGTATTTTTTACAAAGAGCAATTTAAACTGGTATAAAAGGCCCGTAAAGGATTCAGTTGAAGATTTTATTAAGAAGCCCTTTGATATTCTTATTAATTTATGCCTTGAAGATTATTATCCTATTCAATATATTGTTGCATTATCAGCTGCTACGTTTAAAGTGGGAAAATACTTTAATGAGCCTCATTATCTCGATTTTATGATCGATACAGAAAAAGAGAAGCAAATTATGAAGGATTTAAAAAAGGAAGTTAGCAAAGATAAAAAGCCTGATGAAACAAATAAGGACATTGAAAAGGACATTGATAAGAAAGTGGAAATTGAACTTCAGCTGAACTTTCTGTTAGATCAGTTATTATATTATCTGTCAATTATTAAAAGAAATTAAGCTATGGTACAGCAAAAATTTTCAGGAACAGGTGTGGCAATAATAACTCCATTCAGGAATGATGGCAGTATTGATTTCAAGTCTTTGGGAAAACTTCTTGAACACATCATAAGTAATGGAATAGACTATATTGTTGCACTGGGCACTACCGGTGAGTCAGTAACTTTGTCAAAAGATGAAAAGCAGGCAGTGATAAGTTGTGTAATTGAGGTTGTGGATAAAAGAGTGCCTGTAGTCGTTGGTATGGGAGGAAATAATACACAGGAAATCATTAATTCAATTAAGTCAGCTGATTTTGAAAATATTGATGCTATTTTGTCCGTATCCCCTTATTACAATAAACCATCGCAGCAAGGTTTATACCGGCATTTTAAGTCTATAGCTTCTGCAAGCAAGGTGCCGGTGATAATTTATAATGTGCCGGGAAGAACCGGGTCAAATATTTCCGCCGAGACGACAATCAAGCTTGCCAGGGATGTGAAAAACATTGTTGCAGTAAAAGAAGCATCAGGAAATATAGGACAGATAATGAATATTATCAAAAATAAACCTGCAGGCTTCAAGGTAATATCAGGAGACGATGCTTTGACACTGCCAATGATCTCAATTGGAGGATCAGGTGTTATTTCAGTAATTGCCAATGCTTTTCCGCGAGAATTATCCTCAATGGTGAACTATGCTTTAGTCGGTGAAATGAATAAGGCTAATGAACTTCATTATAAATTGCTGGATCTTATAAGTGCTATTTTTGAAGAAGGTAGCCCTTCAGGCATAAAAGCAGCTCTTGATATACTTAAGATCTGTCCCACTAATCTGAGACTTCCACTGGTGCCTGTAAGTGACGGTCATTACAGGAAAATAGGTGACATCATTAAGAAGCTCAAATAGAACTAATATAATCATGCCTGGGCTGACAAACCGGCACTTCCATGGCAATGTTTGTATTTTTTGCCGCTTCCGCAAGGGCATAGATCATTTCTTCCTATCTTTTTTTCTACCCTTATTGGCTGCACCCTCTGTTCTTGCTTTTGCTGCTGAGTATCATTGTTATCATACGAGGGTTGAAACTCACTTTTTTTAGCTTCCAGTTCACTTGTATCAAGTCTCCTCTGACTTTGTCCTTTCTGTACTTCGCTTGAATCACTTATCGGGATATGCCCCCTCATCAATACACCTACTGCGTGCTTGTTAATCTTATCAATCATTGACCGGAATAACTCGTAGGATTCGAATTTGTATATTAACAATGGATCTTTCTGCTCATATGCGGCATTCTGAACAGATTGTTTGAGATCATCCAGCTCACGCAGGTTCTCTTTCCAAAATTCATCAATTGTTGCCAGCACAATAGACTTTTCATATGACCTTGTTAGTTCGGTGCCTTGCGTTTTATAACATTTCTCCAGGTTTGTAAGGATATGATATGTCTTTGTGCCGTCACTTATAGGAACAACAATATTCTCGTATATCTTAGATTGTTTTTCATAAACATCTTTTATGACAGGATATGCCTGTCTTGCGATAATCTCCTGTTTTCTTTGGTATGAATCGCTTATGGTGGAATAAAGCTTCTCGATGATTTCATCAGAACCAAGTTTCAGATAATCTGATTCATTAAACGGCGGATCAATGGAAAGGATTCTTAGAATTTCAAATTTAAAGTCTTCATATTCAATATTCCCATGATATTCATTGACGATACTTTCACAGACATCATACATGATATTTGCTATGTCTATCTGGATCCTTTCGCCAAAAAGAGCATGCTTTCTTTTGGTATATATCACTTCTCTCTGGGAATTCATAACATCATCATACTCAAGCAGTCTCTTTCTTATGCCAAAATTATTTTCCTCAACCTTTTTCTGTGCCCTTTCTATTGAACGGGTTATCATGCTGTGTTGTATCACTTCACCTTCTTTCAATCCCATCCTGTCCATTAATGTAGCTATTCTGTCAGAGCCAAACAGCCTCATCAAATCATCTTCCAGTGATACATAAAACTGTGATGATCCCGGGTCGCCCTGACGTCCCGATCGGCCTCTAAGCTGCCTGTCCACCCTTCTTGATTCGTGCCTTTCTGTTCCTATTATTGCTAAACCTCCGGCTTTCCTCACCTCTTCCGTTAGCTTGATATCAGTACCACGGCCGGCCATATTTGTTGCTATTGTTACTGTTCCTCTCTTTCCTGCATCTGCAACTATGTCCGCCTCACGCTGATGTAACTTGGCATTCAGAACATTATGCTTGATACCTTTCATCTTAAGCATGCGGCTTAATAGCTCCGAAATCTCAACGGAAGTGGTTCCAACAAGAACAGGTCTGCCATTATTAATAAGATCTACCACTTCATCAATCACGGAGTTGTATTTTTCGCGTTTTGTCTTATATATAAGATCTTCGTTATCATCCCTTATTACAGGTTCATTTGTGGGAATGACAACAACATCAAGCTTGTATATATTCCAGAATTCACCGGCTTCAGTCTCAGCAGTACCGGTCATACCTGCAAGTTTACTGTACATCCTGAAGTAATTTTGCAGTGTTATTGTAGCAAAGGTTTGTGTTGCTGCTTCTACTTTTACCTTTTCTTTTGCTTCAATAGCCTGATGCAAACCGTCAGAATAACGCCTGCCCTCCATGATACGGCCTGTCTGCTCATCAACAATCTTTACCTTATTGTCGATAACCACATACTCCACATCCTTTTCAAATAATGCATAAGCCTTGAGAAGCTGGTTTATTGTGTGCACCCGCTCTGACTTAATAGCATAGTCCTGCAATAATTTATCTTTTTTCTGTAAAACTTTAGTGGGCTCAAGACCTGATTTTTCCAGCTCCGCAATTTCCGATCCAATATCAGGAAGAATAAAAAAGTCTGATTCTTCAGCTGAAGTAGTTATAAGATCAATTCCCTGTTCAGTAAGTTCAATGGAATTTAACTTTTCATCTATAATGAAAAACAGGTGATCAGTAACTTTATGCATGTTTTTGCTGTTCTCCTGCATATAGAAGTTTTCCGTTTTATGCAGTAAAGCTTTATTTCCCTGTTCGCTCAGGAATTTTATCAGTGCTTTGTTTTTTGGCAAGCCCTTAAAGGCCTGCAGAAGTTTATATCCTCCATTCTCATTATCATCTTCTGCAATTAACTTTTTAGCTTCTGCAAGTGTCTCATTGACGAACTTTCTTTGAGCTCCTATAAGTTTTTCAACCTTTGGCTTCAGTTCTTCAAATTCCTGGTTATCTCCACGCGGGGTAGGTCCCGATATTATCAGCGGTGTTCGTGCATCATCAATAAGAACGGAATCCACCTCATCAACAATGGCATAATTATGTTTTCTCTGGACCAGGTCACCCGGACTTATTGCCATATTATCCCTGAGGTAATCAAAACCAAATTCATTATTTGTACCAAATGTGACGTCTGCTTCATAAGCTTTTCTCCTTTCATCGGAATTTGGCCTGTGCTTATCTATGCAATCTACTGACAGCCCGTTAAATTCATAAATAGGCCCCATCCATTCGGCATCACGTTTTGCCAGGTAATCGTTGACCGTTACTATATGCACACCCCGTCCGGTAAGAGCATTTAAAAACACAGGCAATGTGGCAACAAGAGTCTTGCCTTCACCAGTGGCCATCTCGGCAATTTTACCCTGATGAAGAACAACACCACCTATTAACTGAACATCATAGTGAACCATGTCCCATGTTATCTCATTGCCTCCGGCTAACCATTTATTATAATATATAACCTTATCACCTTTTATTTCTATATGTGGTTTGACAGCGGCAAGGTCCCTGTCAAATTGCGTTGCCGTAGCTTCCAGAGACTCATTGTCATTAAATCTCCTGGCAGTCTGCTTAACTATTGCAAATGCAACAGGTAATACTTCGTTTAATACTTCCTCAAGTTTTTTATCAATGACTTTTTCAATATCATCTATTTGATTATAAATCTTTTCAACTGTATCAATCGCAGGCTTTTCATTTTCAATTTTTTCCTTAAGTTTCCTGATTTCTTCCTGCTCCGGCTTTATATAATCATGAACCTGCTTTTTTATACTGTTTGTTTTAGCTCTTAAATCATCATTTGACACAGATTCAAGCTTCTCATACTCTTCCTTTATTTTTTCAACAGCAGGTTCTACTTCCTTTAAGTCCCTTTCATATTTGTTTCCGAAAATCTTACTTAATATGTTGTTTAAAACATTCATATATCATATTTTAATATCTGCTATACAAAGCGCAAAGATAATTCAAATTAGTCAATTTTAATTCAATATAAATTTTTACGAAATCATTTTTTCAACAAATAGTATGTTTAAATGTTAGTTTTAACTAAATTTAAATAGCTTTAGCAATAATTTACCTGAAATAAAATTTTAAAGATAGATTATGAAGAAAATAGTTGTTTTATTATTAATCATTTCATTTGGAGCATATGTTTACGGACAGCCATGGATGAAATCATCAAGAACAAAATCTGCAAGCGAGATTAATTTCTATGATATTCAAAATGCCTTTAACGCTTACTGGAAAGACAGGCCAATAGAAAAAGGCAAAGGCTATAACCAGTTTAAGCGCTGGGAGTATTTCATGGAACCCAGGGTATATCCTACAGGAGAATTTCCTGAAAGTATTATATGGGAAGAGATACAGAAGGAGAAAACAAAATTGAAGTCAGCAAAGGCGACTACTGCAAACTGGACTTTTCTGGGGCCCGATGATACCCCGACACTTTTCACGGACAACAGCAAGAGGGAAGGCTCGGGAAGAATAAACGCAATAGCATTTCATCCCACCGACTCAAATATTATCTGGATTGGCGCACCTTCAGGGGGATTATGGAAGACAAGCAACGGGGGAGTATCGTGGACAACAACAACTGATGAGCTTGCTGCCATAGGAATATCGGATATAGCAGTCAACTACCTGAATCCTGATATTATATATATTGCAACAGGAGACGGCGACCACCGTGACACGTACAGCATAGGTATTTTAAAATCAACTGACGGTGGCGACACATGGAATCCAACGGTATATTCTGAAAATGTAACAAACTACAACTATTTCAGAAGAATACTGATGCATCCTGTGGATCCTGATATTATGATCGCAGGTTCGAGATACTGGATACTTAAGACCACTGACGGCTGGAGCAGTTATGATGTTGTGCAGGCAGGAGACTTCAGGGATCTGGAGTTTGATCCTTCCAATCCGGCGACAATATATGCTGCATCATACGATTACAGCGGGAACGCTAAAATATATAAATCAACAGATACAGGTGATTCATTCAGTGAATCGATGTCAGGACTTTCTTTTGATGGTGATGTCGACAGGATTGAACTTGCCGTTTCACCGGCAAATCCTTCAATAGTATACGCAGTATGCAGTGACGCTGACAACGCAGGATTCTATGGATTTTACAGATCACTGAACAAGGCTGCAAGCTGGACAGAAGTATATTCCAATGATGAGCTGAATCTTTTGGGCTGGACAATGAGCGGATTGGATGAAGGTGGACAGGGATGGTATGATCTTACAATTGCCGTTTCACCTGTTAATGCAAATTTAGTATTCCTGGGCGGAGTTAATATATGGAAATCCGAGAATAGCGGCAGCGACTGGGAACTTAACACTATATGGTATCATTATACCTTAACGGAATATGTGCATGCCGATCATCACACACTTGTTTTCAGCCCGTATAACAATATACTTTATTCAGGTAACGACGGCGGAATATACAGATCACGTAATATGGGGCAGTCATGGACTGATATAAGCGATGGATTACAGATTCTCCAGACCTACAGGATCACCAATTCTGTAAATTCACCGGATGTAAATGTAGCAGGTAACCAGGATAACGGCACATTTATGAGAAATAATACGCAGTGGCACAGGATCGTCGGAGGCGACGGCATGGAATGTTATCTTGACAATCTTAATGATGATATAATTTATGCTTCATTACAGAGGGGAGAAATAAGAAAATCAACTGACGGCGGGTATACTTTTACAAGCATCACTCCT